>NZ_JBHXTL010000123.1:341-28642 GCF_042677365.1 Kitasatospora sp. NPDC127116 | reverse complement strand
CCCGGTACGCCGGGAGCGGGGCTTGCGTCGTGTCCGGTAACGCTTCGGCATCCTCCGCTCCACCCACCATTGACACTCCGCCGACACGGCCCTTACGGTCCTTCCCAAGCGACTGGAAAGTTTCCTAACAGTTCGTCCGAAGCCCGCCCGCTCCCCGCTCCGGGGACACCCGCGGACCGTCCCGACCAGCCGAAAGGGGAGGATTCCGGGCATGACCAAGAACACCGCCAGGGCCCCCCTCGCCGGCACCCCCAGCCTGCTGCGCGCCATCAACGACCGTGCCGCCCTCGAACTCCTGCTGGAGAACGGGCCGCTCTCGCGCACCCAGATCGGTGCCCTCACCGGGCTGTCCAAGCCCACCGCCTCCCAGCTGCTGGCCCGGCTGGAGGCGGCCGGGCTGGTCCTGCCGGTCGGCACCACGGCGGGCGGCCCCGGCCCCAACGCCCGGCTGTACCAGGTGAATCCGGCCGCCGGGTACGTCGCCGGACTGGACGTCACCAACAGCGAGATCCGGGTCGCCGTCGCCGACATCACCGGCACCACGCTGGCCGAGCACACCGTGCCCACCAAGGGCGTCCCGGCCGCCGGGACCGTCCCGGCCGTCGCCACCGCGGTGGCCGAGGCCGTCCGGGCCGCCGGCCTGCCCGAGGGCGTCCTGCGCACCGCCGCGATCGGGGTCGGCGGCGCCCCCGACCCGGTCACCGGCAAGCTGCGCTACGCCTCCCACCTGCCGGGCTGGCACTCACCGAGACTGGTCGAGGAGCTGACCGAGGCGATCGGCGCGCCGGTGTCGATCGAGAACGACGTGAACCTGGCCGCCGTCGCCGAGCGGTCCTCGGGCGCCGCGGCCGGTTTCGAGGACTTCGTCCTGCTCTGGGCCGGGGCGGGGGTCGGCGCGGCGATCGTGATCGCCGGGCGGCTGCACCGCGGCTTCACCGGCGGCGCCGGGGAGGTCGGCTACATGCCGCTGCCCGACTCGCCGGTCGAGTGGGACGCCCGCCGCCGCAAGTTCGGCGGGTTCCAGGCCCTGGTCGGCACTCCCGCCGTCCGGGCCCTGGCCCGTGAGCACGGGCTCGGCGCGGCCACCGCGCAGGAGTCCATCGCCAAGGCGCTGGCCCTCCCGGGCGCCGGCGACGCCTTCCTCGCCGAGCTGGCCGGGCGGCTCGCCGTCGGGCTGGCGGTGATCGTCGCCGTCGTCGACCCCCAACTGGTGGTCCTCTCCGGCGTGGTGCCGAGCGCCGGCGGCGAGCGGCTGCGCGCGCTCGTCGAGGACGAACTGGCGCGGATCTCCATCGCCCGCCCGGAGGTCCGCAGCAGTGCCCTGTCCGGCTCACCGGTCCTGCTCGGCGCCCTGCAACGTGCCCTGTCCGACGCCCGCGAGGCGGTCTTCTCCACCCACTGACGCTCCCCCTGTCACCTCGCCACCTGCACCCACCTCTCCCCAACCCCCGAACGCGGGAACCGAGGCAACGAGGCCTGCCCGCGCACCCCCAGGAGGATCCCGAAGTGCACGCCACCACCTCCCGCAGAGGCCGCCGCACCGTCGCCGCCGTCGCCGGCAGCGCAGTCCTGGCGCTGCTCGCCTCCGCCTGCACCGGTTCCAGCGACACGGGCGGCTCCGACGAATCGGCCGGCGGCAAGGACGTCACCATCACCTTCTGGCACGGCTGGAGCCAGGAGAACGAGATCAAGGCGATCAACGACAACATCGCCGCCTTCGAGAAGACCCACCCCACCATCCACGTCAAGGCCGTGGACAGCCTCGCGGACGACAAGGTCAACCAGGCCCTGCGGGCCGGCGGCTCCGACGCGCCGGACGTGGTCTCCTCCTTCACCACCAACAACGTCGGCATGTTCTGCTCGACCAAGGCCTTCGTCGACCTCAAGCCGATGCTCCAGAAGAGCGGCATCGACCCGGCCAAGACCTTCCCGACCACGATGCTCAACTACACCCAGTTCCAGGGCAACCAGTGCTCGCTGCCGCTGCTCGGCGACGCCTACGGCCTGTACTACAACAAGAAGGCCTTCGCCGACGCCGGCATCGCCAACCCGCCGAAGACCTTCAGCGAGTTCGCCGAGGACGTGACCAAGCTGACCGTCGCCGACGGCGACTCGTACAAGCAGCTCGGCTTCATGCCGCTGTACCACGGCTACGAGTCCACCACCGAGCACTACCTCGGCCAGTACGGCCCCACCTACTTCGGCGCCGACGGCAAGTCGGACATCGCCACCGACCCGAAGGTCGCCGCGATGCTCAAGTGGCAGAAGGGCCTGGTCGACCAGCTCGGCGGCTACGCCAAGCTGGAGAAGTACCGCGCGACCTTCGGCGAGGAGTTCAGCGCCAAGAACCCCTTCCACACCGGCCAGCTCGCGATGATCCTCGACGGCGAGTGGCGCACCGCCTCGCTCGCCAAGGACAAGCCCGACTTCGAGTGGGCCACCGCCGCCTTCCCCGTCCCGGACGACCAGGCCGACACCTACGGCCGCGGCTACCAGACCGGCACCATCGTCGGCATCGCCAGCAGCAGCAAGAAGCAGGCCGCCGCCTGGGAGTTCGTCAAGTACCTGACCACGGACACCGACGCGGTGGTCGGCTTCGCCAACGCGATCCACAACGTGCCGAGCACCATCGCGGCGCTCGACTCCCCCAAGCTGGTGAGCGACGACAACTTCAGGACCTTCCTGAACGTCGCCAAGAACACCCACTCCGGCACCACCCCGCCGGCCGTCAACGGCGGCAGCTACATCACCACCCTGCAGAACCTCGGCTACGACTACGAGTCCGGCAAGCAGACCGACCTCCAGGCGGGCCTGGCCGCCACGGCCAAGCAGATCGACACCGACATCGCCCAGGCCAAGTAGCCCGGGAACGGTCCACGGAGCTCCCATGTCACTCGCGTTCGGCACCCGCAAGGGGAACGACGAGGCCGACGCGGGACCGACCGGCCCGGCGGCGCCCGGCACGCAGCACCTGCTGCGTCGCAAGCGCCGCCGGGAGGCGGCCCGCACCCTCGCCTTCCTCTCCCCCTGGCTGATCGGCTTCAGCGTCTTCTTCGCGTACCCGCTGATCTCCACCGTCTACTTCTCCTTCACCTCCTACAACGGCTTCGGCTCCCCGACCTTCAGCGGCCTGAAGAACTGGAACTACGTCTTCAACGAGCTGCCGGCCTTCTGGCAGGGCCTGCGCAACACCCTGTGGCTGGTCGTCGTCATGGTGAGCCTGCGGGTCGCCTTCGGCCTGGGCATCGGGATGCTCATCACCAAGGTCAAGACCGGCGCCGGCTTCTTCCGCACCGCCTTCTACCTGCCGTACCTGGCCCCGCCGGTGGCCGCCACGGTCGCCTTCGCCTTCCTGTTCAACCCCGGCACCGGCCCGGTCAACCACCTGCTCGGCGAGCTCGGCCTGCCGCAGCCCGGCTGGTTCGCCTCCGAGGACTGGTCCAAGCCCGCCCTCACCCTGCTCGCCATGTGGGGCGTCGGCGACCTGATGGTCATCTTCATGGCCGCGCTGCTGGACGTCCCCCGGGACCAGTACGAGGCGGCCGAACTGGACGGCGCCGGCCCGTTCCAGCGGTTCCGGTACGTCACCCTGCCGAACATCTCGCCGATCATCATGTTCGCGGTGGTCACCGGGGTGATCCAGACCATGCAGTACTACACCCAGGCGATCGTCGCCGGGAAGGTCGCCAGCGGCATCGCGGGCGGCTCCGGCCAGCCCTTCGAACCCGGCTACCCGGGCGGCTCCACCTGGACCCTGCCGCAGATGGTCTACAAGCTCGGCTTCCAGAGCTTCAACTACGGCGCGGCCTGCGTCGTCGCCCTGGTGCTGTTCGCCATCTCGATGGCCGTCACCTCGATCCTGCTCCGCCGCCGGTCCGGCTTCATGGCGAGCGACGACTAGCGGGCCTGTGAGGACCTGATCATGACTCTTGGCACCACACTCACCGAGGCGCCGGCCGCGACCGGCCCCTCCCGCCGCTCCCGCCCCTCCCGGTCCGGCAGCCCCGCCGCCCGGGCCGCCCGGCGCCGCGCGGTGCTCAACTGGGTGGCCGTGCACGCGCTGGCCATCGCCGCCGCGCTGTTCTTCCTGCTGCCCTTCGTCTTCGTCCTGCTCACCTCGGTGATGTCCGACCGGCAGGCGCTCACCACCGACTACTGGCCGACCAGCTGGGAATGGGGCAACTTCGGCAAGGTCTGGGCCGTCCCCGGCTTCCTCAGCTGGTGGCGCAACACCCTGCTGTACGCCGGGCTCGGCACCCTGCTGACCGTGGTCTCCAGCCTCCCGGTGGCCTACGCGCTCGCCAAGTTCCGCTTCCGCGGCCGCAACCTGGCCCTGATGGCCGTCATCGCGATGATGATGCTGCCGCCGCAGGTCACCGTCATCCCGATGTACCTGTTCTGGACCAAGCAGATGGGCCTGGGCAGCTCGCTCTGGCCGCTGATCATCCCGATGGCCTTCGGCGACGCGTTCTCCATCTTCCTGCTGCGCCAGTTCCTGATGACCATCCCCAAGGAGTACATCGAGGCCGCCCGGATCGACGGCTGCGGAGACCTGCGCACCCTGCTGCGGGTGGTCCTGCCGATGGCCAAACCGGCCATCGCGGCGGTCGCGCTGTTCCAGTTCTTCTACTGCTGGAACGACTACTTCGGCCCGCAGATCTACGCCAGCAACAACCACGACGCCTGGACGCTCAGTTACGGACTGGAGTCCTTCAAGGCCGCCCACCACACCAACTGGAACCTCACCATGGCCGCCACCCTGCTGGTGATGGCCCCGGTGATCGTCCTCTTCTTCTTCGCTCAGAAGGCCTTCATCGAAGGCGTGACACTGACAGGGGTCAAGGGCTGATGTCCGCACTGAAGTTGGCAATCGTCGGCGGCGGTTCGACGTACACCCCGGAGCTGATCGACGGCTTCGCCCGGCTGCGCGACACCCTGCCGATCGGCGAACTGGTGCTGATCGACCCGGCCGCCGAACGCCTGGAGCTGATCGGCGGCCTCGCCCGGCGGATCTTCGCCAGGCAGGGCCACACCGCGGTCGTCACGGTGACCACCGACCTGGTGGCGGGCGTCGCGGACGCCGACGCCGTCCTGCTCCAGCTGCGCGTCGGCGGGCAGGCGGCGCGCGACCGGGACGAGACCTGGCCGCTGGAGTGCGGCTGCGTCGGGCAGGAGACCACCGGCGCCGGCGGCCTCGCCAAGGCGCTGCGCACCGTCCCGGTGGTGCTGGACATCGCCGAGCAGGTGCGCCGGACCAACCCGGACGCCTGGATCGTGGACTTCACCAACCCGGTCGGCATCGTCACCCGGGCCCTGCAGGGCGCCGGCCACAAGGCCGTCGGGCTGTGCAACGTCGCGATCGGCTTCCAGCGCAAGTTCGCCGGACACCTGGGCGTGGACCCGGAACTGGTCCGGCTCGACCACGTCGGGCTCAACCACCTGAGCTGGGAGCGCGGGGTGACCCTGCTCGACGCCCCGGGCGCCGCGACCGGGCGCGAGGTGCTCCCCGAGCTGCTGTCCTCGCACGGCAAGGAGATCGCCGAGGACCTCCACCTGCCGCAGGCCGTCATCGAGCGCCTCGGCGTGGTGCCGTCCTACTACCTGCGGTACTTCTACCAGCACGACGCGGTGGTGGCGGAACTGAAGGAGCAGGGCTCGCGGGCCGCCCAGGTGGCCGAGATCGAGCGGCAGCTGCTGGAGCTGTACGCCGACCCGACCCTGGACACCAAGCCCGAGCTGCTCGGCAAGCGCGGCGGCGCCTTCTACTCGGAGGCGGCCGTCCAGCTGATCGCCGCCCTGCTCGGCACCGGCGGCGGGACGTCCGTGCAGGTGGTGAACACCCGCAACGACGGCGTGCTGCCCTTCCTGCCGGACGACGCCGTCATCGAGGTGCCGGCCGAGGTGGACGCGCGGGGCGTGCGCCCGCTGCCGCAGCGGCCCGTCGAGCCGCTGTACGCCGGTCTGATCGCCGCCGTCACCTCGTACGAGCACCTCGCCCTCGACGCCGCCCTGCACGGCGGCCGCGACCGGGTCTTCGACGCCCTGCTCGCCCACCCGCTGGTCGGCCAGATCGAGCTCGCCGACCAGCTCACGGACCGGCTGCTCGCCCACAACCGCGAGCACCTCGCCTGGGCCTGATCCGGCCCGCGACGCGCCCGCCCGGCGACCGGAGGAGGTCGCCGGGCGGGCCCCGCGAGGAGACCGCCCACCCCCGGCCGGGGACCTTTCGGCCGGGCACCCCGGCCGGGACCACGGCCGGGCACCCGGCCGACGACCACGGCCCGGGCCACGTACGAGCCGCGGGGACCTGATGACCCACCAGCCCGAACCACTCCTGCCCGGCGTCCTCGCCATCGACGCGGGGAACTCCAAGACCGACGTCGCCCTGATCGGCACCGACGGCAGCATCCTCGGCACCGCCCGCGGCGGCGGCTTCGCGCCGCAGAAGATCGGCGGCGCGGCCGCGGTCGCCGGCCTCGCCCCGCTGGTCGAGCAGGCCGCCGCCGAGGCCGGGCACCCGTCCTGGAACGGCGTACTCACCAGCCACGTCAGCGCCTGCCTGGCCAACGCCGACCTGCCGGTCGAGGAGGAGGCCCTGCGGGTGGCGCTGGAGTCCCACCCCTGGGGGGCCGGCAACACCGTCGTCAACGACACCTTCGGCCTGCTGCGGGCCGGCACCGACGGCCCGCGCGGCGTCGCGGTGGTCTGCGGCGCCGGGATCAACTGCGTCGGCCTGCTGCCGGACGGCCGCACCGCCCGCTTCCCCGCCCTCGGCGAGCTCACCGGCGACTGGGGCGGCGGCTCCGGGCTGGCCGTCGCCAGCATGTGGCACGCCGTCCGCGCGGAGGACGGCCGCGGCGGCCCGACCGGGCTCGCCCGGGCCATCGCCGAGCACTTCGGCCTGCCCAGCGCCGGAGCCGTCGCCGAGGCCGTCCACCTCGGGCACCTGTCGAGCGACCGGCTGCACGAGATAGCCCGGGTGCTGTTCGCCGTCGGGGCCGAGGGCGACCCGGTGGCGCTGGAGCTGATCGACCGCCAGGCCGACGAGATCGTCCGGCTCGCGGTGGTGGCCCTCGGACGCCTGGACCTGCTGGACACCCCGACCCCGGTGGTCCTGGGCGGCGGCGTGCTCGCCTCCCGCCACCCGCTGCTGCTGGACAACCTGACCGCCCGGCTCGCCGCGGCCGCGCCGCTGGCCGAGCCGCGCGTCGTCGTCGCCCCGCCGGTGCTCGGCGCGGCGCTGCTCGGCCTCGACCACCTGGCGGCGGGCGAGCGGGCGCAGGCCCGGGTGCGCGAGGCGTACGAGACCGGCCGGCCGGTGGCGGTCTGACCGCCGCTCAACAGCCCCCCCTCCCCCGCCGGATCCGCACGTCCGGCGGGGGAGGGAACCGGCGGACGGCGTCGACGGGAACCGCGGGCCGGGCCCCGTTCGTGTCAAGCGGGTACCGACCACCGCCGCCTCCCGGGGAGACTGGTGCCATGGCCACGCCCCGCACGCTCCTCGCCGCCGCCTTGCTGGCCTGCGGCGCCGCCACCGCCCTCACCGGCTGCACCCCCGCCGACTCCGGCTCCACGGTGGCCGAGGCCTCGGCCGCCGCCCTGGCCGACGAGGGCCAGGACGACCTGCTGGAGGAGGACGACCTCTTCTACGAGGAGGACGAGGAGTTCTACTCCGCCACGGACGACCCGTCCGTGCCCGCCGCCACCGCCGAAGCCTCCGTTTCCGCCGCGGCCTCCGCCTCCGCCTCCGCCTCCGTCGAGCCTTCCGTGGAGCCCTTCGCCGGGCCTCCCGCCGAGCCCTCGGCCGGCCCCGGGTGCGCCACCCCCACCGCCCGCCCCGGTCACGAGATCTTCCTCGTCGTCGCCGCCGGCCCGGCCGAACTCACCGCCCGGCCCGCCCGGTTCAGCTGCGGCTCCGCCCGCTACGAGCCGGCGGGCAACCCCGTCCACTACGGCTTCGCGGGCGCCGGCGTGGCCGCGACCCTGGTCGACGGCCCGCACGACGACCCGGCCCGGACCGTCCCCCTCGACGAGCTGATCGCCCACATCGACGACTGCCTGGCCGAGCGCGAACCGGCCGACCCGTACGGCTGCCACGGCAACGCCTACGACGTGGTGCTGGACTCCCACGGCCGGATCATGCGGATCGGCGAGGTCGACGGCCCCTGACGGACCCCTGACGTCCGCTGACGTCCGCTCGGCGGCTGCCCGGCGGCTGCCCGGCGCGCGCATACGGTGTAAGAACGGCTCTCAACTGTTGGCATTCGGCTGTGCTACGCGCATCGACCGGCCGTCCGCTGGGGGCTTTTGACGTTCGCTACGTCCGTGGGGGCCTTCCTTGGGGCGGGTCTTACCTTCTCCGTCGTTGACCCGGTTTCGGCGGCGGTGCTTTGCTTCCGGCCGTCGGCGGTAACCGGCTCCCGACCCCCGCACCACCGACGGTTCCTGGCGAACCGTCGGCACCTCCGCGCTGCCGCCGCCCCATTTGTCCCCCACAGTGCCGCCGCGCCGTACCCGGGCGCGCCCGGCACCAGAGAGGAACCCTCACGATGGGCATCTCCCCCACCTCCCGCCGGATGCGGCTGCGGGCCCTGACCGGGCTCAGCGCCCTGGCGCTGGCCGCCGCCGGCTTCGCCGCCGCCCCGGCGGCCCAGGCCGCCCAGGACAACCGGCCGGCCGGCGAGTTCGCCGGACAGCCCCACCCCTACCGGCACGGCGCGCACCCGACCAAGGAGGCCGGGAACGCGGCCAAGCCGGCGAGCAACAACCTGAGCTACGGCGGCGGTGTCGACGGCATCGGCGTCACCACCGGCGCGCCGAAGGTCTACCTGGTCTTCTGGGGCACCCAGTGGGGCACCCAGGGCACCAACTCCAGCGGCTACACCACCCTGACCGGCGACCCGAAGGGCGAGGCCGTCCGGGCGCAGCAGCTGTTCAAGGGCCTCGGCACCAACAGCGAGACCTGGTCCGGCGTCATGACGCAGTACTGCGAGGGCGTCGCCGCGGGCGCGACCAGCTGCCCGTCCGGCTCCGCGCACGTCGGCTACCCGACCGGCGGCGCGCTGGCCGGCGTCTGGGTCGACGAGTCCGCCGCCGCCCCCGGCCAGGCCACCGGCCACCAGCTGGCCGCCGAGGCGGTCAAGGCCGCCGGCCACTTCGGCAACACCACCGCCGCCTCCAACCGCAACGTGCAGTACGTGGTGCTGTCGCCGACCGGCACCCACCCGGACGGCTTCAACACCCCGAACGGAGGCTTCTGCGCCTGGCACGACTGGAACGGCGACACCACCCTGACCGGTGGCGCCGCCTCCTCCCCCTACGGTGACGTGGCGTTCACCAACGACCCGTACGTGACCGACATGGGCAGCTCCTGCGGCCAGAACTACGTCAACAGCGGCAGCGCGGGCACCCTGGACGGCGTGACCATCGTGTACGGCCACGAGTACTCGGAGACCATCACCGACCAGAACCCGGCGGGCGGCTGGACCGACTCGACCGGGTACGAGAACGCCGACAAGTGCTCCTGGAACGGCGTCGGCGGGACGGGCGGCGCGCAGAACGTGAGCTTCGCGACGGGTTCCTTCGCGATGCAGGGCACCTGGTCGAACGGGGTCAACGGCTGCCAGGTCTCGCACGCGATCGTGCACTGACGACCGGGCGGGGGTGGGGCCTCGCCCAGCGCCGGAGCGGGCCGTGCGGGCCCGCTCCGGCGCACTTCCGCGTGCCGGGCCGCGGGGTGCACTGGCTGCGGGGTCGCGGGGCTGCGGGATCACGGGGCTACGGGGCTACGGGGTCACGGGGCTACGGGGCTACCAGCCCGAACTCGTAGGCCTGGATGACCAGGTGGACCCGGTCGCGGGCGTCGAGCTTGGTGAAGAGCCGGGCGACGTGGGCCTTGGCGGTGGCCACGCTGATGGTGAGCTCCGCGGCGATCTCGGCGTTGGACAGGCCCCGGCCGACCAGGACGAGCACCTCGCGCTCGCGCTCGGTGACGGCCTCGGCGACCGGCCGGCGGGGCCGGGCCGCGGCGGCCTCCGCGTCCGGGCGGGCGGCGAACTCGCCGATCAGCCGGCGGGTGATGCCGGGGGCGAGCAGGGCGTCCCCGGCGGCGACCACCCGGATGCCGTCCAGGATGGTCTCCAGGGCGAGGTCCTTGACCAGGAAGCCGCTGGCCCCGGCCCGCAGCGCGCCGTAGACGTAGTCGTCGTCGTCGAAGGTGGTGAGGACGAGGACGTGGGTGGGCAGGTCCGGGTCGGCGGTGATCCGTCGGGTGGCCTCGATGCCGTCCGTACCGGGCATCCGGATGTCCATCACGGCGACGTCGGGGCGCAGCCGGGCGACCAGCTCGACGGCCTCGGCGCCGTCGCCGGCCTCGCCGACCACCTCCAGGTCGGGGGCGTCGGCGATCAGCACTCGCAGGCCGGTGCGGATGAGCGGCTGGTCGTCGACCAGGACGACGCGGATCACGGTCCCACCTCCACGGGGGTCTCGACGGCGGTCCTGACGGCAGTCCCGACAGGGGTCCCGACGACGGGCTCGACGGCGGGCTCGACGGGGGTCCCGGCAGGGGGCTCCTCGCGGAGCTCCGCGGGGGGCTCCGCGGGGGGCTCCTCGGGGAGCGGCAGTCGGGCGGCGACCAGGAAGCCGCCCTCGGGGCGCGGTCCGGCGCTGAACTCGCCGTGCAGCAGGGCGACCCGCTCGCGCATGCCGGCCAGCCCGTAGCCGGTGCCGGGGCCGCCGCCCGCCGCTCCGGCGCCCAGGTCGACCACCGTGACGGCGAGTTCCCGCGGGCCGTACGCGACGGTGACGTGGCAGTCCCGGGTGCCGGAGTGCTTGACCACGTTGGTGACCGCCTCCTGGACGATCCGGTAGGCGGCGAGGTCGACCTCGGGCTGCAGCGGACGGACCGTACCGTGCCGGGTGAGCGCCACCCGCACCCCAGCGCCCGCCGCCTTCTCCACCAGTCGGTCCAACTCGGCCAGCCCGGGCGCCACTTCGAGCGGGGCGGACTCGCCCTCGCCCTGCCGCAGCGCGCCGAGCATCCGGCGCAGGCCGGCCAGGGTCTCCCGGCTGGTGGCCTCGATCGCCTCCAGCGCCTTGCGGGTCTCGGCGGGCTGGGTGTCCATGACCCGGCTGCCCATGCCGGCCTGGATCGCGACGATGCCGATGTTGTGGGCGACCATGTCGTGCAGCTCGCGGGCGATCCTCAGCCGTTCGGCGGTGATGGCCTGCTCGGAGGCCCGGCCGCGCAGCGCCTCGGTGTGGACGCGGCCCTGGTGCACGGTGTTGCCGATCAGCCAGGCGATCAGCACGGTGGCGGCGAAGCCCGCGTAGGCGAGCGGGTTGACGGGGTAGTCGTTGACGGCGCCCCAGATCAGCAGCCCGGCGAGGGTGGCGAGCGGCAGCGCCAGGGCGGTGAGCGAGACCCGGCGGGAGCGGGTGGCCGCGCAGTAGCCGACCACCGCGTCGGCGATCAGGAACTGGAGCGGCGCCGCCTCCGGGACGCCCCACATCCCGAGCGCGAACATCCCGCCCCCGAGCGCCACCACGACGGCGAGCAGCGGCAGTCGGACCAGCAGCGCCGCGACCAGGGTGGTGACCACCGCGGTGACCACCATCGGCATGTCCTCGGGGTTGCCGTGGTAGTTCAACAGGTGGCGCAGCTCGTCCTCGCGGGTGAGGAACCGGAACCCCACCAGGGCCGTCCACAGCGCCGCCACCCACACGCCCGCGGGCAGGCGCCTGAGCAGCGGCGGACGAGGTTCGGTGATCATGGCGCGATGGTATCGGCGGCCCGGCCGGCGGCGCATTGGCCCGGGGGCGTAATCCCCGGGGCCAGTACGGCGACCCGCGGTTGTGGCCCGCGGCCCGATGCCCGGGACGGGGGCCGACCGGCAGCGTTGTCCCCGTGATCGAGATCGAGCGACTGACCAAGCGGTACGGCGCCACCACGGCCGTCGACCAACTGACCTTCACCGTCCGGCCGGGCACCGTGACCGGCTTCCTCGGGCCCAACGGCGCGGGCAAGTCCACCACGCTGCGGATGATCCTGGGTCTCAACACCCCCACCGCGGGCACCGCCACCGTGGCCGGCGTGCCCTTCGCCGGCCGGCCGCGCGGACTGCGGCACGTCGGCGCGCTGCTGGACGCGGGCGACGTGCACGGCGGGCGCAGCGCCCGGGCCCACCTGTCGGCGCTGGCCCGCAGCAACCGCGTCCCGCTCGGGCGGGTGGACGAGGTGCTGGCGGAGGTCGGCCTCGGCAAGGCGGCCGGGCGGCGGATCGGCGGCTACTCGCTGGGCATGAAGCAGCGTCTGGGCATCGCCGGCGCGCTGCTCGGCGACCCGCCGGTGCTGCTGTTCGACGAGCCGCTGAACGGGCTGGACCCGGAGGGCGTGCTCTGGGTGCGCGGGCTGTTCCGGCGGCTCGCGGACGAGGGCCGCACGGTCTTCGTCTCCAGCCACATGATGGCGGAGATGGAGCACACCGCGGACCGGCTGGTGGTGATCGGGCGCGGGCGGCTGATCGCGGACGAGAGCCTCGCCGAGTTCTCGGCCCGCAACGCGGTCTCCTCGGTGGCCGTCCGGACGCCCGAACTCTCCGCGCTGGCCGAGGCCCTGCGCGCCGAGGGGGCCGAGGTGCGGCTGGCGGAGCCGCACCTCGGGATCGTCACGGGGATGCCGGCCGCGCGGATCAGCGAACTCGCGCTGCGCCACGGCGTGGTGCTGCACGAACTGGCCGCCCGGACGTCGTCGCTGGAGTCGGCGTTCATGTCCCTGACCGCCGACAGTGTCGAGTACCCGGCTGGAGAGGCCCGATGACCACCGCGACCCCGGGTTCCACCGTCGAACCCGCACCCCGGTTCCTGGACCTGCTCGCCGCCGAGTGGATCAAACTGCGCTCGCTGCGCTCCACCTACTGGGTGCTGGCGCTGGCCTCGCTGGTGGCGATCGCGGTCAACGTGAACGCCGTCCACACCGACCTGCCGTACATCGACCACCCGCCGCCGCGGATGCCCGGCCAGTCGCCGTACACCTACGACCCGCTGTTCCACGGCCTCGGCAGCATCGCGAGCGACCTGATGGCGGTCGCGGCCGGCAGCCTCGGGGCGATCACCGTGTTCGGCGAGTACACCACCGGACTGATCCGCACCACCTTCGCCGCCGTACCGGACCGCCGGGGCGTGATCGCGGCCAAGGTGCTGCTGATCGGCGGGATCACCGCGCTCGCCGGGCTCGTGGTGTCGACGGTCTCCTTCTTCACCGTCAACGCGATGCTGGCCTCCCGGCACGTCGGGCTCTCCCTCAGCGACGCGGGCTGCCTGCGGGCCGTGCTCGGCTACGCGGCGATCGTGCCGGTCTGCGCGCTGATCGGGATGGCGCTGGGCGCGCTGCTGCGGCACGCCACCGCCTCGATCGTCTCGCTGGTGATGCTGATGTTCATCCTGCCGATGATGTTCGGCGGGGACCGCTACCGGTGGCTGAAGGAGATCGGCACCCACCTGCCCCTGGCCACCGTGCAGCGGCTCACCATCACCCCGCACTCCGCGACCACGATGGGGAAGTACGCGCCGAGCGTGCTCGACTCGTGGATCACCATGGGGCTGTGGGGCCTGGCCGCGCTGGTGGCGACGGTGCTCGTGGTGCGGCGCCGGGACGTGTGAGGCCCTGGGCTACCCCAGGCCGAGGCGCCGCGCGGTCGCGGCGGGCAGCCGGTACGGGCGCTCGGGCGGCAGCAGCCGCTGGGCCTTCGCCGGCTGCCCGTCGCGCACCAGCGCGGCGATCCGCCGCACCTGCGGGGTGAGGTCGGTGAGTCCGACGACCCACTCCTCGGCGTAGCTGCGGATCAGCGAGCGGCCGATGCCCACCTGGATGCTGTAGTGGTTCAGCGCCGCCCCGCGCAGCGACCGCTCCGGGTCCCACTGCACGTGGACCTCGGCGCGGGCCACCTCGTCCGGGTCCGCGGTGGTCAGGACGGCGCGGGCGAGCGCCTCCTCCCAGCCCTCCCGGGTGATCCGGACCGCCAGCACCCTGGTCTGTCCGGCCTTCTGCGCCCAGTTGCTGCGGTGCATCAGCCAGCGGAACGAGGGCTTGATCCACGTCATCCGGTGGAAGCCGAAGGGCGCCGTGAACCGGCCCGCCGCCAGCGCCGCGTCGGCGACGGCCGGCGGGTACGCCTGGTAGAGCACGATCGTCCGCGCGTCGTGGTCGGCGCGGATCTCGCGCAGTGCGGTCATCTCGCGGCACCCCCTTCGCCCCCGGCGTCCCCTGCGCCCCGGCCCGCTCTTCGCCTCCGGCACGCTCTTCGCCCCCGGCACTCCCCCGGCACGCTGCCAGCGCGGGCCCGCCCGGCGCAACGGGATTACCGGGCCGGGCCGCGGCCTCCTCAGGCCGCGGCCCCGTGGCGCCCGGCTCGGGCCGTGGCGCCCGGCTCGGGCCGCGGCGCCCGCCTCAGGCCGCGGCGGCCTTGGCGCGGAAGGCGCCGAGGGTGGCGGCCGGGACGCCGCAGCCGGGGAGGAAGGACGCCGCGCCGCCGTGGTGGGTGCGGACGCGGTCGAGGAAGACGGACATGGCCTCGGCCGGGGCCTCCAGGAGGGGCGCGGGGATCGTGAGGTTGTGGCCCCGGGAGTCGGTGACGCGGGAGGTGGTGCGGTCGTTGAGGGCGGTGCGGTGGCGTTCGGCGAGGCCGGCGAAGATCTGCGGGAGGGCGTCGGCGGTGCGGGTGTAGTCGGCGACGATGTGCTCGGCGGGGACGTCGAGGAGGTCCAGCAGGAGGGCGGTCAGCAGGCCGGTGCGGTCCTTGCCGGCGGCGCAGTGCAGCAGGACGGCGCCGGGGCGGACGGTGGCGTCGACGGCGGCGGCCACCGCCTCGGGCGCGGACTCGGCCAGCAGGACGTAGAAGTCGCCCAGGTCGGCGGCCGTGGCCATGGTGCTCATCCGCGCGGTGAGGGCGTCGGTGGCGGGGTTCACCGGGGCGGCGACGACGGATATCCCGGCGGCCGCGGCGGCGGCCCAGTCCTCGGGGTCGGTCTCGCGCGGGTCCCGCAGGTCCACGATGGTGCGGATGTCGCAGCCGCGCAGCTGGGCGACGGTGGCCTCGTCGGCGGCCGGGAACGGCTGGGCGGAGCGGTACAGCACACCGGGACGGACCCGCCGGCCCTCGGGGTCGCCGAGGACGGCGGCGTCACGGAAGTTGACCAGGGACATGCGGGAGGCCTTTCGGTGGAGCCGCACCCGGGACGGGACGGGGAAGATCCGGAGCGGGGACATCTAGACGTCTAGATGTGTAACCCGTTCCGGGGTCGCCGGGCAAGCCTCGATCGGTGCATCCCTCCATCCCACTCCCCTCGGCGGGCCACGGCGACCCGGGCGGCTGCAGCGGGCGCGGGCGGCGGAAGCGGGCGCGGCCGGGGCGCGGACCGACCCCGGCGTCGTGCGCGGGCTCCGTAGGATCGGGCCCGTGGCGACGAACCCCCCGAGCTCCCCGCACACCCCGGTGTACCGCCGCCTGGCCCGCCGGATCCAGGAGCGCGTCGACGCCGGCGCCTACCCGGCCGGCACCCGGCTGCCCAGCGAGTCCGAGCTGAGCGCCGAGTTCGGCGTGAACCGGCTGACCGTGCGGCAGGCGGTGGCGGAGCTGGAGCGGGCGGCCGTGGTGGAGATCCGCCGCGGCGTGGGCACCTTCGTCCGCCCGCCGGCCGTCCGGGTGTCGATCGCCGTGGACCCGCGCAGCCAGCGCTTCGACCTCGGCAGCGTGCCCACCGCACTGCCCAACGAGGAGCGCACCGACGGCGAGTTCGTGGTGGCCGCTCCGCCCGTCACGGGCTCGCCGCAGGACGCGGAGGCGGCCCGGCAGCTGGGCCGCGGCCCGGCGGAGCTGTCCCGGGTGGACTCGGTGATCCGGCTGGGCGGGCGGGCCCGGGCGGCGTGCAGCTACTGGGTGCCGTTCGGCCCGCTGCCCGCCGAGCTGGTCCGGCCGGGCCGCTCCGGGAACCTGGTGCCGGACCTGGCGCGGGCCGCCGGGGTGGAACTGGAGTACGACTGGCGGGCCTTCGGCGCCGTCGGCGCGGACCTCGCGGACGCCGAGCTGCTGGGCGTCCCGCCGGGCACCGCGCTGCTGGTGCGCGAGGGCGTCAGCTGCACCCCGGACGGCACCCCGGCCCTGTACGTGCGGCGGCGGATCGACGGCAGCAGCGCGCGCTTCGTCCTGCACTTCCGCGACCGGTAGCGAAGGCCGCCGCGCCCGTCCCCGGCCGGAGCGCCCCTGATAAATTCAGCGCCGAAACACCAGGCCGTACGGGGGCGGGCAGAGCACGGTGATCGAGGAGATCGACTACGACATACCCGGCGAGCTGGCCGAGGTCTACCTCGTCCTGCTCGCCGACGTCTCCCGCACCGGGCGGCTGCCGCGCCGCGAGGAGCTGGAGCGCCTGCGCAAGCTGGGCGAGCACTGCGCCGAGGCCGGGTACGGGCTGCGCGAGGTGGTGGCGCAGTGTCTGGCCGCGGCCCGGCGGGCCTGGCAGACCCTGCCCGGGACGGCCGCCGCGAGCAGCGTCACCGAGCTGCGCCGCACGGGCGACGCGGTGCTCGCCGCCACCGACGCCGCGCTGGCCGCGCTGGGCGAGGGCCACGAGCGGGCCCAGCGCCTGGCCGTCCGCCAGGAGGAGGCGGCCCGCCGGGAGTTCATCGACGACCTGCTGTTCGGCCGCAGCGACCTCGGGCTGCTGGCCGAGCGCGCGGAGCGGTTCGGGCTGCGGCTGGCGGGCTCGTACACGGTGGCGGTCGCGGTGGGCGACGAGCCGTTCGCGGACGTCCATCCGCTGGTGCACCGGGTGGAGCGGGAGCTGGCCGGGCGGTTCGGCGAGCGGGACGTGCTGCTGGCCAGCAAGGACGGCCGGCTGGTGTGCATCGCCCCGGACTCCGAGCGGGCCGTGCTGGAGGCCTTCGCCGAGCTGACGCTGCGCCCCGGCCCCGGCTACCGCCCGGTGCTGCGGGTGGCCACCGGCCGCCGGCACTCGGGGCCGAGCGGGGTGCTGCGCAGTTACGAGGAGGCGCTGGACGCGCTGGACTACGCGCAGCGGCTGGACCTGCCGGCCCGGCAGCTGCGGGCCGAGGAGCTGTTGGTCTTCCCGGTGCTGATGCGCGACCGGGCCGCCATGGCCGACCTGGTGCGCAGCGTGCTCGGCCCGCTGACCGAGGCGCGCGGCGGCGCCCGTCCGCTGCTGGACACCATCGCGGTGCAGGCGGAGGCCGCGTACGTGAACGCGGAGGCGGCGCGCCGGCTGGGCCTGAGCGTGCGCACGCTGGGCTACCGGCTGGAGCGGATCAAGGCGCTCACCGGGTACGACCCGGGGGACGCGCTCCAGCGCTTCACCCTGGAGACGGCGGCGATGGGTGCGCGGCTGCTGAACTGGCCGGAACAACCGCTGTAGTACGCGGTACGACGGCTGTAGTGCGCGGCACCACAGCCGTAGTGCGCGATCCGACCGCCGCGGTCCCGCCACGGGAGTCCCGCCGCCCCAAACCCGCGGGGCGGCTCCGGAACCGTCCGGCGGCCGTCCTGTTGCCGAGCTGTTGCAGTGTCACGCGGGCCGTGCGTACCAGGGTGTCAAGAGGGCGTAAAGATTGCCGGATCCTGGCAATGTGCGGGGGGCCGCGGCACTGTCATGATCTCCCCGGCGCCGAAGCGCGGCGCCGCTGGGAAGGCGGGGGAGCGTGGCCGGGATGGGGGGATTCTTCGCGGCCGCGCTGGCCTTCCCGACGGCGCTGTTCAGCTTCGCGCTGGTGGTGGTGGTCGGGTACTGGTTGCTGATGCTGTTCGGCGGCCTGGTTCCGGGCGCCGTGCACGGGGGGCACGGCGGCGGGCACCAGGTGGACGTCGGACACGCGGGGCACCACCTGGGTGCCGGGCACGGGGGGCACGCCGGGCACCTCGGACACGGGGGGCACGGCGGCGGGGGGCACAGTGCCGGGGGGCACGGCGCCGACGACGGGTCCGGCCGGCAGGGCGCCGGCCACCACACGGGCGTGCTGGACGCGCTGGGGCTGGGCGGGGTGCCCGTGACGGTGGCGGTGTCGCTGCTGGTCGCAATCGCCTGGTTCGTCAGCCTGGCCGGCACCGTCCTCACCTCGGGGGCACCGGCGCGCGGCGGCGTGTTCGTCGTCGCGCTGGTCGCCTCCTGGGCGGGCACCCGGGTGCTCGTCCGGCCGCTGTCGCGGCTGTTCCCGCAGGACCGGCCGGTCACCCGGGGGGACTTCGTCGGCCGGGTCTGCGTGATCCGGACCGGCCGGGTGACGGCCGACTTCGGGCAGGCCGAGGTCACCGCGGAGGACGGCTCCACCGCGACCGTCCAGGTCCGTACGGCGACGCCCGAACCGGCCCTGACGGCCGGGCGGACCGCCCTGATCTTCGACTACGACGCCGAGGGCGAGCACTTCCTGGTGGCGCCCTTCGACCCGCCGGCCGTCCACTGACGCCTGCCCGCTGACGCCAGGTCAGCCTGCTCCTTCCACTCCCACCGCACTTCCCTTCGCACCAACTCGCCATCGTCAAAGGACTCCGTGATGGACACCATCGCCGTGGGTTTCGGCGTGCTCGTCGCCGTCGTGCTGCTCATCGTGCTCGCCATGCTGCTGTTCGTGGGCCGTCTGTTCCAGAAGGTCGAGCAGGGCAAGGCACTGATCGTCTCCCGGACGAAGAAGGTGGATGTGACCTTCACCGGCGCGATCGTCCTCCCGGTGCTCCACAAGGCCGAGTTGATGGACATCACCGCGAAGACGGTGGAGATCCACCGGGCCGGCCGGGACGGCCTGATCTGCCGGGACAACATCCGCGCGGACATCCGGATCTCGTTCTTCGTCCGGGTCAACAAGACCGTCGAGGACGTCATCAAGGTCGCGCAGTCGATCGGCACCGCCCGGGCCAGCGACCCGCAGGCGATCCAGGAGTTCTTCGCCGTCAAGTTCGCCGAGGCGCTCAAGACCGTCGGCAAGCAGCTGGACTTCACCGACCTGTACACCCACCGGCACGAGTTCCGGGACCAGATCATCGCGGTCATCGGCACCGACCTCAACGGCTACACCCTTGAGGACGCGGCCATCGACCACCTGGAACAGACCCCGATGAGCCAGCTGGACTCCGACAACATCCTGGACGCCCAGGGCATCCGCAAGATCACCGAGCTGACGGCGATCGAGCACGTGCGCACCAACGAGTACCAGCGCAACGAGCAGAAGGAGATCACCCGGCAGAACGTGGACGCCCGGGAGGCCGTCCTGGAGCTGGAGCGCCGGCAGGCCGACGCCGAGATCCGCCAGCGCCGCGAGATCGAGACCCTGCGGGCCAAGGAGGACGCGGTGATCGCCCGGGTGCAGGAGGAGGAGCGGCTCAACGCCCAGACCGCCTTCCTGCGCACCGAGGAGCTGCTCGGGGTGCAGCGGGAGAACCAGGCCCGCGAGGTCGCGGTGGCGCAGAAGAACCGCGAGCGGGTGATCGCGGTGGAGAACGAGCGGATCGAGAAGGACCGCCTGCTGGAGGTCGTCGGCCGCGAGCGGGAGACCCAGCTCGCCACGATCGCCAAGGAGAAGGAGGTCGAGTCCGCCAAGCGCGAGGTCGCCGACGTGGTCCGCGAGCGGGTCGCGGTGGACCGCACCGTCGCCGAGCAGGAGGAGGCCGTCAAGACGCTGCGTGCCACCGAGGAGGCCGAGCGGGTCCGCAAGGCCGTCGTGATCCAGGCCGAGGCCGAGGCGCAGGAGAAGCTCGTCAAGGACATCAAGGCCGCCGAGGCCGCCGAGCAGGCCGCCACGCACAAGGCCCGCGAGGCGCTGGTGCTGGCCGAGGCCCGGCAGCGGGCCGCCGAGCTGGACGCGGCCGCCAAGATCCGGATGGCCGAGGGCATCCGGGCGGAGGCCGCCGCCGAGGGCCTGGCCCGGGTCCAGGTCCGCGAGCAGGAGGCCGCGGCGGTGGAGAAGGTTGGCCGTGCCGAGGCCGTCGTCCAGGTCGAGAAGGCCAAGGCCGCCGCGCTGGAGGTCGGCGGCCGGCTGAAGGCCGAGGCCGAGGGCCTGACCGAGAAGGCCGCGGCGATGGCCAAGCTGGACGAGGCCTCGCGCGGGCACGAGGAGTACCGCCTGCGGCTGGCCGCCGAGAAGGACGTCCGGCTGGCCGGGCTGGACACCCAGCGGCAGATCGCCGAGGCCCAGTCGGCGCTGGTCGCGGCCGGGCTGGAGAAGGCGAAGATCGACATCGTCGGCGGGGACTCGGTCTTCTTCGACCGGCTGGTGCAGTCGGTGTCGGCCGGCAAGAGCCTGGACGCCTTCGTCGGCCACTCGCAGACCGCGCAGACCCTGGCCGGGCCCTGGCTGGACGGGCGGGCCAGCTTCACCGAGGACCTCACCAGGGTGCTCTCCTCGGTCTCCACGGCGGACGTGCAGAACCTGACGGTCTCCGCCCTGCTGATGAAGCTGATCGGCTCGGGCGCCGGCGACCAGGCCGGGCAGCTGCGCCGGCTGCTGGAGTCGGCGCGGCAGCTGGGCGTCGCGGAGACCCCGCTCGGGGTCCTGGCCGGCGGCCTCGCCTCGGCCAACGGCTCCAAGTGACCCGCTGAGCGACCGGGCGTTCCGAACCGCCGCCCGAACCGCCGGACCGCCCGGACCGCCCGACCCAACCGATCCGACCGATCCGACCGATCCGACCGACCCGACCGATCCGACCGATCCGACCGAGGAACGTGACCGTGACCGTGGACGCCCTCGACGCCCGGCTCGACGCCGGCACCTACGAGGTCCTGCGCGACCGGCTCGCCCGAGCCGCCGCCGAACTCGCCGACCGGGCCCAGGCGTTGAACGCCCGCCGGGTCGACGAGTTCGGCGGCGGGGAGCTGCGGCTGGCCGGCACCGGGCGGCTGACCACCGCCCGGTCCTGCCTGCCGCAGGACCTCACCGCCGTCGGCGGGCTGCTGCTGCTCGGCACCCGGCGGGTCGAGGCCGCGGACGGCGCCGGGGACTTCGACGACGTCTTCGGCCTGCACCACCCCGACCTCTCCCCCGCGCCCGCCGAGGGCACCCTGCTGGACGACCCGCGGCTGCGCCAGGACCTCGCCGATCTGCGGCGCTACTTCCGCGACGCCCGGCTGGAGCGGCTGCGCGCGGTGGACGGCCGGCTGCTCGCCGTCTTCCGCACCGGCCCCGCCGCCGCCGACGTCCGGGTGCTGCGCTGGCGCCTCGACGGCGGCCCCGCCGACGACGCGCAGCCGTCCTACCTGGACGGGCGCGGCGAGCGCGACCACGTCCCCGCCGACGGGCAGCAGCTGCCCTGGACCGCCGTCACCCGGGACGACCAGCTGCCCGCCGGGCCCGGCCGCCCGCCCCGCGCGGACCTGGCCGGAGAGCTGCTGGTCGGCGTCGACGGCGGCCGGCTGACCATCGCCGCCCCGGACGGCCGGGAGCTGCACCGCGAACCGCTGGCCGAGGCCCTGCAGACCCTCGCCGACGCCCGGATCGCCCACGCCCGGCTCGGCACCCTGCTGCTGGTGCGGGTGCGCCCGTACCAGGAGGAGACCGACCGGCACCTGGTGGTCCACCTGCCCACCGGCGCCGTCACCCGGATCGACGCGCTCGGCCAGGCCTGTCTGCGGCTGCCCGCCGACCAGGGCGTGGCCTTCCCCGGCGGCTGCCACCTGGTGGACGGCACCGTGCGCGTCTTCGACCAGCCGGTCGACGGCCTGGTGTACGAGCGCACCGTCCTGTCGCCCAACGGCGAGGACGTGCTGTACGAGTTCCGCTCCCCCGCCGACGGCCGCGCCCTGCTCCAGCCGTACAACAGCGTGCGCCAGGAGGCCGCCGCGCCCCTGCCCTGCCAGGGCTACGCGCTGCTCGCCGACGGCACCCTGATCGCGCTGCGCCCGGCCGAGGACGGGCCGACCCGGCTGCACCCCGTCCAGCTCTGGCAGACCCCGTTCACCAGCGAGCGCTTCGCCGCCGAACAGCCGCCCGGCAGCGGGCCGCTGGCCCGGATCGGCAACGCCGACCTGGTCCGCGGCCTGGCCGACTGCCTGGCCCTGGCCCGGCTGGCCGCGGCCGGCGCCGACACCCCGGCCGGCCACCGGGCCGTCCTCGCCGCCTGCACCCGCACCGCCGACCGGCACCACTGGCTCGGCCAGAGCGGCCTCGGCGACCTCGCCGCGCCGCTCGCCGAGATCCGCGACACCGCCCGGCAGGTCGTCGCCGAGTACGAGGCCGTCGCCCAGCTCACCGAGCACGCCGCCCGGCGGGCCGACGAGACCGCCGAGCACGTCGAGGGCCTGCTGCGCACCGCCCGCGGCGAGACCCTGGCCGACGCCGCCGAGTGGGTCGACCGGCTGGCCGGGCTGCGCCGCGCCCAGGGCCGCGTCGAGGCGCTGCGCGACCTGCCGCGCGCCGACGCCCCGCGGATCGACGCGCTCGCCGCGCACCTCGCCGAGGGTCTGGCCCGGGCGGCCGACCGCGCCGTCGTCCAGCTCGCCGAGCCGACCGCCTTCGAGCCGCACCGGCAGCGGGCGGGCGAGCTGGCCGAGCGGTGCGCCGCGATCGCCACCGCCGCCGAGGCCGAACCGCTGGGTCTCGAACTGGCCGCCCAGAGCGAGGCCCTGCAGACCGTCTCGGAGCTGGTCGGCACCCTCGATCTCGCCGACGCCACCACCCGCACCGCCATCCTCGACCGGCTCGCCGACGTGCTCGGGCTGCTCAACCGGGCCCGGTCCGCGCTGACCGTGCGCCGCCGGGAGCTGCGCACCCGCGAGGCCGCCGCCGAGTTCGCCGCCGAGACCGCCCTGCTCGGCCAGGCCACCACCGCCGCGCTCGCCGCCGCCGACACCCCCGAGGCCTGCGACGAGCAGCTCGGCCGGCTGCTGCTGCGGATCGAGCAGTTGGAGACCCGCTTCGCCGACGCCGACCCGGCCCTCGGCGAGCAGCTCACCGCCCGGCGCACCGAGATCCACGACGCGCTCACCGCCCGCCGCCAGCACCTGCTGGAGGAGCGGGCCCGGCGCGCCGACCGGCTGGTCGCCTCCGCCGGGCGCATCCTCGACACCCTGCACCGCCGGCTGGCCGCGCTGGACACCGCCGAGGAGATCGAGGCGGCCTTCGCCGCCGACCCGACCGCCGTCAAACTCCGCGACCTGGCGGGGCAGTTGACCGCGCTCGGTGACCGGGTCCGGGCCGAGGAGCTGACCGGACGGCTGCGCGCGGCGCGCGGCCGCGCCCAGCGGGCCCTGCGCGACCGCGCCGAACTCGCCGGGGACGGCCCCGGCACCCTGCGGCTGGGCCGCCACCTGTTCGCCGTCACCACCCGGCGGCCCGAACTCGCCCTGGTGCCCTGGCGCGGACGCCCCGCCTTCACGCTCACCGGCACCGACTACCGCTCCCCCGTCACCGACCCGGCCTTCGCCGCCACCGAGCGGTACTGGGACCGCCCGCTGCCCTCGGAGACCCCGCAGCTGTACCGCGCCGAGTACCTCGCGGCGAGCCTGCTGCCGGCCGCCGAGGCGGGGGCGCCGCGCACCGACGGCGAGCTGCTGGAGTACGTCCGGCGGGCCGCCGAGCAGCGCCCGGACGAGGGCTACCAGCGCGGCGTGCACGACCACGACGCCGCGCTGCTGCTCCGCGCCCTGCTCCGGCTCGGCGCCGGGGCCGGGCTGTTGCGGCACCCGGCGGGCGCCCGGGCGGCCGCCCAGCTGTACTGGGCGCACGGCGCCGACGAGCGGCAGCGGCTGCTCTGGCACACCCGGGCCCGCTCGCTGGGCCTCGCCCGGGACGCCTTCGGTGGCGCACCGGCGTCGGCCGCGCTGGCGGCGCTGGCCGCACTGGAGGCCGAACTCTCCGCCGCCGTTTCGGAGTTCGTTCCGGGGGCGGAGCCCTCCGGCCCCTACCTGGTGGCCGAACTGGCCGCCGCCGCACCCAGCTTCGCCCACTCCCCGGGCGCCGCCGCGCTGGTCGACAAGTTCCGCGCGGCACCCGAGTCGGCCGGCCTCACCGAGGCGCTGGCCGCACTGCCCGAGGAGCCGGGACTGCTGCCCGTACGGCGCCAACTGGCCACCGCCTGGCTGGAGTCGGGCACCGCCGATGCCGACCCGGCCGACCTCGCCGAAGCGGCCGCCGTCCTGCTCTGCCCGTCGCTGCCGCGCCGGCCCGCCGAGGGGGCCGTGGGCGCCCGGATCACCGGACTGCTCGGCGACCACCCGCGGCTCGCGGGCGGGGCGCTCGACCTCCGACTGGACGAACTGCTCGCCAAGGTACGGGAGTTCGAGCAGGTCGACGTGCCCGGCCACCGGGCCTACCAGCGACTGCGGGGCGAACTGCTGGCCGCCGAGCACGCCCGGCTGCGGCTGGACCAGTACCGGCCCGCCCCGCTCAACGGCTTCGTCCGCAACCGGCTGATCGACCAGGTGTACCTGCCGCTGGTCGGCGACAACCTCGCCAAGCAGCTCGGCACGGCCGCCGCCGGCGGGCCGGTCGACCGCAGCGGCCTGCTGCTGCTGGTCTCCCCGCCCGGCTACGGCAAGACCACCCTGGTCGAGTACCTCGCCGAGCGGCTCGGGCTGCTGCTGGTCTCCGTCAGCGGCCCCGCGCTCGGCCACCGGGTCACCTCGCTGGACCCGGCCGAGGCCCCCGACGCCACCTCCCGGCGCGAGGTCGAGAAGCTCAACTTCGCCCTGCACGCGGGCGACAACGTGCTGCTCTACCTGGACGACGTCCAGCACACCTCGCCCGAGTTCCTCCAGCGCTTCATCCCGCTGTGCGACGCCCAGCGCCGGATCGACGGCGTGTGGGACGGCGAGGCCCGCGAGTGGGACCTGCGCGGCAAGCGCTTCGCCGTGGTCATGGCCGCCAACCCGTACACCGAGTCCGGCCGCCTCTTCCGGCTGCCCGACATGCTCGCCAACCGCGCCGACGTGTGGAACCTCGGCGACGCCGTCGCCGGGCGCGAGGACCTCTTCGCGCTCAGCTTCGTCGAGAACGCCCTGCCGGCCGGCCCCCACCTGGCCCCGCTGGCCACCGCCGAGCGCGCCGACCTCGACACCCTGCTCGCCCGCGCCGGCGGCGTGCCCGGCGGCACCCTGGCCGGCGCCTGGCCCGCCGCCGAGGTCGAGCGGATGACCGCCGTCCTGGCCGGTCTGCTCCACCTGCGCTCCACCGTCCTGGCCGTCAACCGCGCCTACCTGGCCTCCGCCGCCCAGGACGACCGGACCCGCACCGAGCCCCCCTTCCTGCTCCAGGGCTCCTACCGCAACATGGCCAAGCTCGCCCAGCGCCTCGACCCCGCCCTCACCCGCCCCGAACTGGACGCCCTGCTCACCGACCACTACCGGGCCGAGGCCCAGCCCCTGGGCGCCGAGGCCGAGGCCCAGCTCCTCAAGCTCGCCGAGCTCCGCGGCACCCTGACACCCGAGCAGGCGGCCCGCTGGGCGGAGCTGAAGCGGTCCTGGCAGGAGCGCGGGCGCGCCGCCGAACGTCCTTGACCTGAAGGGTGCTTGAGGTCCTAGCCTCGGCCGCATGAGCTACTTCACCGAACGCGAGCGCGGCTATCTCACCGGCCAACCGCTGGCTCGTCTGGCCACCCTCGGCCCGGACGGCTCCCCGCAGGTCCGGCCGGTGGGCTTCCGGCTCAACGACGACGGCACCATCGACATCGGCGGGCCGGACAACGCCCTCAGCCGCAAGTACCGCAACGCCCGGGACCGCCCCGAGGTCTCCGTCCTGATCGACGACCTGGCGCCCGCCGACGATCCGGTCGCGGGCGGCTGGGGGCGCGGCGTGGAGATCCGCGGCCGGGCCGAGGTGCTCGCCGTGGACGTCCCGCCGGTGGCGCCCGACCTGTTCAGCCGGGACGTCATCCGGGTGCACCCCCGGCGGATCGTCACCTGGAACCTGGAGTCGCCGGGCTCCACCGCCCGGGACGTCGGCTGACCCGGCCGGCCCCCACCCCTTCGCGGCGCCCCCTGCCTCCCCGGCCGGGGGCGCCGCCGTGCCGTGCGCGCCGGCCGTCGCGCTGCGTGCGCCGGCCGCCCTGCTGCGTGCGCTAGCCGCCGTCCTCCGTGCGCCGGTCCCGGGCCCGCAGGCCGTCCAGGATCAGGTCCGCGAGGCGCTCCGGGAGCTCGGGGCCGATCTCGCGGTGGCCGAGCAGGGCGCGGGCCTGGAGGGGTGCGCCGAGCAGTTCCAGGGCGAGGTCGGCGTCCGTACCGGCCGGGAGTTCGCCGCGGTCGACGGCGCGCCGGACGACGGCGCCGGCCTGGGCGAGGCGGGAGTCCCAGAAGACCTGCCAGGCCTCGGCGAGGGCCGGGTCCTCGGAGCCGAGGGCGGCCGCGCGGGCCACGGCCCGGCCGAGCGGGGTGGCCAGGTACGCGGCGAGCGCGCGGGCGAAGGCGGTCAGGTCGGTGCGGACGGCCCCGGTGTCGGGGACCGGGATGCCCTCGTCGCTGGCGGTCAGCATGGCGTCCAGCACCAGCTTCTCCCGGCTGCCCCACCGCCGGTACACGGTGGTCTCGTTGACGCCGGCCCGGGCCGCGACGTCGGCGATGGTGAGCCGGGCGACGCCCCCTTCGGCCAGCGCCTCCATGGCGGCCGCCAGGACGTCCCGGCGCACCCGGGCGGCCCGGCCGCCCGGACGGCGGCGGATCGGGTCCGGCTCTTCCTCGGTCATGTGTCGATCACCTCGCCACCACCTTAACGCAGGAGCACTTGCATTAAGCGATCCTCCGGCGCATAGTCGCTAATGCAAGAGTTCCGGCTTTAAGAGCGACAGGAGGCATCGCCATGTCCTTCACCTGGCCCCTGGACCCGCAGGACCTGTTCGTCGAGCGCTACCCGCAGATGACCCTCGGCCTGCCCGCCGCCGAGGTGGACGCGGTCCGCGCGGCCGTCACCGACATGTGGGCCGACCGGCCCGGCGGCTGGGTGTACGAGTGGTCCGCCCTCGCCGCCCGGCACGCCGGCGCCGGGCGCCACCGCCAGGCCGCCCAGGCGTACGGCTGGGCCAAGTTCCCCTCGCTCGCCGACGCGCCGAAGCGCACCGCGCTGGCCCGCCAGGTCGAGCAGTACCTGCTCGCCTCGCCCGGCTTCCCGGTCGACGTCGAGCGCCGCACGCTCACCGTCCCCCACCGCGGCGGCGAGGCCGCGGTCCCGGTCCACCTGATGGCCGCGCCCGGCCTGCCCGCCGACGCCCCGGTGGTGCTGGCCAGCGGCGGAGTGGACTCCTGGAAGACCGACCTGCACGGCATGTGGGAGCAGCTCGCGCTCGCCCTGCCTGTCCGACTGCTGCTGTTCGACCTCGCGGGCACCGGCGAGACCTCCCACCTGCCGATGACCCCGGACGGCGGCACCGAGGTGATCGAGGGCCTGATCGCCTTCGCCCGTACGCTCGGCGACGGCCGGGTCGGCCACTTCGGCATCTCGATGGGCGGCTACTACTCCGCGCGCACCGGGCTAACCGGCGCCGTGGACGCGGCGGTGGTGCTCGGCGGCCCGGTCGAGCACTCCTTCGATCCGGACCGCGGCTTCGACTTCGGCATGGACGGCATCGTGGGCAACGCCCTGGGCTTCGACGCGGCACCGGACCGGGCGGCCCTGGGCCGGGCCTTCGCCTCCTTCGGCCTGCGCCCGCTGCTGGACCGGGACGACCAGGCGCCGATGCTGGTGCTCAACGGCGCCGACGACGTCCACGTCCCGCGGCACGACACCCTGGTGTTCGCCGGCCGCCGCGACACCCGGGTCGAACTGATCCCGGACACCGGGCACTGCGCCATTTCGAGGTTCGACGAGGCGATGGCGCTGATCGTCCCCTGGCTGAGGAGCACTCTCCTGGGATAGTCCGACGACCGCACGGTTCCCCCGTCGGGGTAGCCGCGCGTGTCGGCGATCCGGCCGAGTGGATCAGTGCCCCGGGCCCGGCCCCGGACTCCACTCCGGGCCCGCGGCCGGGTTCCACCCCGGGTTCCACCCCGGGCCCCGCGCAGGGCTCCGCCCGGGACCCTGCTCGGGGCTCCGGCCCGGGCCGGGGACCGCCGGCCGGTCCCGGGCCGCCGGTGCGGCCAGCGCCTCCCAGACGGGATCGGGCAGCCCGGGGACGGCCCGCCCCTCGGCCTGCCAGCGCCGGGCCAGCTCGGCGTAGATGGGCGCTTCCGGGCCGGGTTCCGGCACCGGCCGTTCCGTCACCCGCGGCTCCGTCACCGGCCGTGGCGGCGACACCCCCCCCAACGGGCGGGCCGGGGGGGGCCGCCGGTGCGGCGGCCCGTGCCGCGGGCCCCGCCACATAGGATACACAAACAGCCAC
>NZ_JBHXTL010000123.1:0-331 GCF_042677365.1 Kitasatospora sp. NPDC127116 | reverse complement strand
GCTCCGTCACCGGCGGTTCCGTCGACACCCGCGACTCCGTGGTCGCGGGTGGCGACGGCTGTTCCGGCGGCCTGTCCGGAGTGCCGCGCAGGATCGTTTCCTCACTCGGCTGCCGTTCCGGCACCGGCAGCCACCCGAATCCACTCACACCCACCCAACGCGCCCCGCCCGCACCGGGACACGGTCGGGTCAACCCGGTGCTCCGCAGGTCAGCCCCCTGCGGAGCGCGGCCGGGGGGGGGGGGAGGGGGGCCCCCCCCCCTGAGGGCGCACGAGTGGGCCCCCCCAAAAAACCGCCCCGCCCCCGGGGTGTTTAACGCGGGGCGCCCCGG
>NZ_JBHXTL010000122.1:0-29853 GCF_042677365.1 Kitasatospora sp. NPDC127116 | reverse complement strand
CCTCGGCACCGTGCTCTCCAGCACCTACACCGGTGCGATGCCCGACGCCGCCCCCGCCGCCGCCCGCCACGACATCACCGGCGCGCTCGCCTCCCGGGGCGCGTAGCCTCGCGTCATGGACCCGTCCTCCCCGTACCTGGAGCGCGCGTCCCGGCTGCCCGGCGCGGTCGTGTGGACGAAGCAGGCCCCCGGCCGTACGGATGCCGGACGTACGGGCGCGGATGCCGGACGTACGGGCGATGCCATGGCCGGGGCCGTCCTGCCCGACGGCTGCATGGACCTGCTGTGGACGGAAGGCCGGCTGCTGGTCGCCGGACCGGACACCCACGCCTTCCGCCCCGGCCCCGGACTGCGCGGCCCATGGGTCGGCGTGCGCTTCCGCCCCGGTGCCGCCCCCGCCCTGCTCGGCGTCCGCGCCCACGAACTCCGCGACCGCCGCGTCGAGTTGGCCGACCTGCGGCCCGCCGCCGAGGTCCGGCACCTCACCGAACGCGTCGACGCGGCCCCCGACCCGGCCGCCGCACTGGAAGCCCTGGCCCTGCGCCTGGCGGCCGAGGCACCGCCCGAGGACCCGCTGATCCGCGCGGTGGCCGCCTCGCTCGCCGCCGGTCGGTCCGTCGCCGCGACGGCCGGGACGGTCGGCCTCGGCGCGCGCCAACTCCACCGCCGCTCCCTGACCGCCTTCGGCTACGGCCCCAAGACCCTCGCCCGGATCCTGCGCATGCAACGCGCCCTGGCCCTCGCCCGGGACGGCGTCCCACTGGCCGAAACGGCCGCCCGCGCCGGCTACGCGGACCAGGCCCACCTGGCCCGCGACGTACGGGAGTTGACGGGCATGCCGGTCACCGCGCTACTGCTCCCCTAGCCTCCCCCTACAGCGGCGCGAGCAGGTCCACCCCGTTGCCGTCCGGATCGTGCACCACGGCGTACCGCTGCCCCCAGAAGGCGTCCCAGGGCTTCAGCTCCCCGTGGTACCCGGCGCCGGTCAACTCCTCGTACACCGCGTCCACCTGCGCGGGACTCGCGCAGCGGAACGCCAGCGCGGAGCGCGTACCGCCGCTCGGCGGCTGCCACGAGGGATGGAACGACCGGATGGTGGCCTCGGTGTCGAGCACCAGCAACGGCCCGCCCGGCAACGTGCCCTCGACGTGCGGCTCCCCCTCGACCCCTGCCGGAAACTCCACCCCCAACCTCCGGTAGAAGGCGACCGAGGCGGCCATGTCCGAAACGGCCAGCCCGACGAAGGCGAACTGCGGTGCAGATGTGCTGTTCATGCCTGCCACGCTAGACACCCCCGCGCACCCGGTCTTGAACGAATCGGACACCCGGGGCCCGCCCGGTCCGCCCGATCCGCCTGGCCGGTCCGCGCGCCCGATCCGCCTGGCCGGGCCCGCCCCGAAGCGGCACCGACACCCCGACGCGCTCGGTCCCCGCGCGGGTCGCGGCGCCGGATCAGAATGGGTCATGCCCACACCGGACTCCTCGGGGCCGCCGCCCGAGCACCCATCGCCCGGCACGGCCCCCGCCCGGGCCGGAGAGCGGTGGTGGCCGGTCGTCTCCGCGGTGCTGATCGCCGCCCTGCTGCACGTCCTGCTTCCCGAGACCTATCGGGAGAGCCCCCCGTGGGTGCTGCCGGTGGTCCTGTTCGTCCTGCTCGTCGTGCTGGTCGTCGGTGATCCCGGCCGCATCGACCGCCGCCGGCGGTGGCTGCGCGTGGTCACCGACCTGGTGATCGCGTTCGTGACGCTGGCGAACCTGTTCGCCGCCGGGCGGCTGGTGGCCGACATCCTGACCGGCAACAAGATCTACGCCGACAACGCGACCGGCCTGCTGGCGACCGGCGGCGTGGTCTGGGCGACCAATGTCATCGCCTTCGCGCTCTGGTACTGGGACCTGGACCGGGGTGGGGCGGCCGCACGGGCGTACCGTCCGTTCGCCGACCCCGCGTTCGTCTTCCCGGAGATGCAGCACCCGCGCCACGCACCGCCCGACTGGGTGCCGATCTTCGCGGACTACCTCTCGCTGTCGTTCTGGACGGCCACGGCCTTCAGCCCGACCGACGTCTCCGCGATCCGGAGGTGGGCCAAGGCGCTGATGATGGCCCAGGCCGCCGTCTCACTGATGGTCGGAGCCCTGGTGATCGCCCGCGCGATCAACATCCTCCAGTAGCCCGCGCAGACCCGCGGGCGGTACCCGGGCGGGCCGCCCGGGTACCGGCCGCGGCCGCTGCCGGCCTCAGCCCTTCTTCCGCAGCACCATGAACTGGTCCGGCTTGATCAGGTCCATGCTGTACCGGAGGGTGTTGTCCGGCAGCATCGTGATCGCGGGATAGACCACCCCGTGGTCCTCGTCGGCGAGGCACTTCGTACCGGGGGAGGAGCCGGTCACCCGGTGCGCGTAGGTGATCCGGTTCTCGTTGGCCTGGGAGAGCGTCCACGCGCCCTCGCACCAGGTGCCGGACTGCGGCCTCTCGGTGCGGATCCTGCTCTTCTCCTCGCTCTCCGCCGACTGGACGACGGTGAGGACGACGGTGGTGACCTCCCCGCCGGCGGCCGTGCGTTCGCCGACCCACGTCCCGAGGAACTTCGCGGGGACGACGCCCGGCCCCGAGTCCGAGGGGGGTGCGCCGGGCGAGGGGCTGTCGTCGGCCGGAGCGGAGGCAGCGCCGGTCGGTTCCGGGCCCTTCGGATCCGGGCTCTTCGAAACCGGGGCGGTGGGTGCCGCCCCACCCCCGGTCGGGGCGGTCCGCCCGGCGTTCGATGCGCCGGTGTCCCTGTCGGTCTTCCGTAGTTGTTCGACCATCAGGTACCCGCCGCCCAGCAGCAGTGCGCCGACCAGCACGGCCGTCAGCGCGCCGTACCTCCGTCGGCCGCCTGGCCGCGGCGGGTGCGGCCCGTAGCCCGGCACCGCCGTCGGCGCCGTGAGCGGTGCCGGTGGCACCGGGACCGGGACCGGGGTCCAGGGCTCGACGGGCGGGACGAGCCCTACGGGCGGTGGGCCGAAACCCGGCGGGGCCGGCATCCCGGCCCCGGCTGCACCAGCCGTACCGGGCACCCCAGCCGTACCGGGCACCCCAGCCGTACCGGGAACCGCGTACACACCGCCGCCCGGTACGACCTTCGCGGCCTCGCCCGTTTGCGCCCTCGCCACCTCGGCGACCACCGAGCGCCCGGTGGGATCCGGTGCCGCGACCACCGGCTCCGCACCGGGGGCGGCGGTCCTCTCCTCCGGGGCCGTCCCCTCCCGGGCCTCCCGCTCCCCCTCCAGGTCCAGCAGCTGCACGGCGCTGCGCCCGACCGCCGCCGCCAGGGCCGGCGGCAGCCAGTGGCCCTGCCCCAGCCGGGCGGCGGCCGTGCCGTCGCCGTCCAGCCGTTCCCGGAGCCGTTCGGGCGTCGGGCGGCCGGACGGGTCCTTGGACAGGCAGTCACGGACGATCGAGTGCAGCGGGCCGGGCAGTCCGGAGAGGTCGGGTTCCTCGTGCAGCACCCGGTAGAGCAGGACGGGCGCGCTCACCCCGGAGCCGAACGGCAGCCTGCCGGTCGTCGCGTACGCGAGTACCGCGCCGAGTGAGAAGACGTCGCCGGCCGGCCCGGCGGGCAGCGCGTTGACCTGCTCCGGCGACATGAAGCCCGGCGAGCCGAACACCTGGCCGGACTGGGTGAGCACGGTGGTGGCGTCCAGCGCGCGGGCGATGCCGAAGTCGATCAGCCGGGGGCCGTCCAGGCTGAGCAGCACGTTCGACGGCTTGACGTCCCGGTGCACCAGGCCGAGGCGGTGCACATGGGTGAGCGCCTCGGCGAGACCGACTCCGAGGGTTCGCACGGCCGGCTCGGGCAGCGGCCCGAACTCCCGTACGGCGGCGTTGAGCGCGGGGCCGGCGACGTAGCCGGTGGCCACCCAGGGGCGGTCGCCCTCGGTGTCCGCGTCCAGGACGGGTGCCGTCCACGTGCCGCCGACCCGTCGGGCGGCCGCCACCTCCTGGCGGAACCGGGCCCGGAACTCGGGGTCCCCGGCGAGGTCGTGACGGACCACTTTGACGGCGACGGTCCGCCCGCCCGACGTCCGGCCGAGGTAGACCCGGCCCATCCCGCCCGCCCCGAGCTGCCGCAGCAGCCGGTACTCGCCCACCCGCCGCGGATCGTCCGCTGCCAGCGGCTGCATGCCCACGCTCCCCTCGACGCCGGGCGCGGCCGTCCCCACCCCTCGCGTCCGGAGCAGACGCTATCGGTCCGGGACCACCCGTGGGACGGGATCACGGTCACGGAATCATCATCAGACGATCACACCGCCCATGGCTTTCACGGCCCACGGCCCCGCGACAGCCAGCCCACCCATCGCGCCCACCCGTCGCCCCTCTCGGGACCGAGCGCCGCCCAACCGCTGGCCTCCGCCAGGCGGGTGCGGGAGGCGCCTCCGACCGCAACCGGAACGGCAACCGCGAGACGACGAAGGCCCGGACCGCTGAGCGGTCCGGGCCTTCTGCCGGCGGAGGATACGAGATTCGAACTCGTGAGGGGTTGCCCCCAACACGCTTTCCAACTGTTCGTCCGGGCGTTCGGCGGCGGTTGTAGGCGTCCTGGCCTGCGGCGGAGCGATCCACCGGCTGGGCTCTGAACGGCGTTGGACGAGGGTGAATGCAACCAGAACTGCAACCAGGGCGACCTCAGCCACGGGGAGGATCGCTGAACCTGGCTGGACCATTTCGCGCTCTGTCTCTGCGATGGCCGCCGGTTCCGGGTCGCGGGGCCGGGCAGGTGGCAGTGCGGCCGGAGGCCATATGGTGGGGCCCGGCATGAGGGAACGTGTTTATGGGGGCGCTCGTGGATCTGCGGTTGGCTGTGGAGGGCGATGACTCGGTCGAGGGGCTGGCCGAGCTGTCGGACTGGCTGGGCCAGGAGCCTGGGCTTCGTGGTCTGGTGACGCCGGCGGATGCGGTGCCCGGACCGGGGGAGCTGGGGGCGGTGGCTGATGTCCTGGTGGTCGCGCTCGGGGCCGGCGGGGCGGTCAGCGTGCTGGCTGCGTCGTTGCAGGCGTTCCTGGCCCAGCCGCGCCGCTCCGATGTGCGGATCGTGGTCTCGGTAGCCGACGGGCGTCAGGTGGAGGTCGATGCCAAGCGGGTCGACGACGTCGAGGCACTGCTGCGTCAGGTGCTCGGCGAGACGGAGTGAGCGCTCGGGCCGTGGACCCGCAGCGGTCCCGGATCGTCCTGGTCGGTACCCCGGCCTACACCGATCCCGGGCTGCCGGACGTGCCGGTGGTTGCCAACAACGTCACCGACCTGGCCGCGGTGCTCACCGATGCCGAGTTGGGCGGCTTCGACCCGAGGCACTGTGCGGTGGCGCCGTCGACGGCCAGTGTCGAGCAGGTGGGCGATCTGCTGGTGCAGGCCGCCGAGGAGGCCGAGGACCTGCTGCTGTTCTACTACAGCGGACATGGGCTGCTCGGTCCGCGACGGCGGGACCTGTACCTGAGTCTGGCCGGCACTCGACCCGGCCGGCTGGCGTTCACCGCGCTGCCGTTCGACGCGGTGCGGGACGCCTGCCTGGGGAGCCGGGCCGCCAGCCGGGTGGTGATCCTGGACAGCTGTTTCAGCGGGCGAGCCATCGGCGACACGCTGGCCGACGACGCGGTCCTCGGTCAGCTCGAAGTCGCCGGCACTTACACGCTGACCTCAGCCCCGGCCAACCGTACGGCGCTGATCCTGCCCGGGGAGCGGCACACCGCGTTCACCGAGCGCCTGCTGCACCTGTTGCGTACCGGGACTCCAGCCGCCGGGCCACTGCTCAGCCTCGGCGACATCTACCGGCACCTGCACGCCAGACTCCGTTCGGAGGGCCTGCCCGAGCCGCAACAGCGAGGCACCGCGACAGCGGACCTGCTCGGGCTGGCCCGCAACCGCCGGTTCGGCGCAACTGCGGACACGACACTCGGAGCACCGCCTGCGGTGGACCTGGCGAAGCTTCTCGAGGGACTGCACGCCGGACTGGACAGTCGATACCCGCGGCCACGCGCGGCAGCCGTCGAAGAGTTGGCCGACTGGCTGACACTCGGCGGCCCCGGTCGGGTGCAGGCCGCCCGGATCGCACTGGAAAGGGCTGCCGCCAACGGCCTGCCGGTGGTGGCCCAGACAGCACGTGCGGCACTGGGACGCCACTCGTGTTCGCTGCCGGCACCGGACCGCTCGGCAGCAGCCCCCGCGCTCCCTCCAGACCGGCTCGGTGCCGTTCGTCATCACCAGGGCGCTGCTGTGGTGTTGGCCACCGCCGAGCGTGTCGCCGGGAGCATCACCGACGAGTCCTCCAGGGCGCGGGCATTGGCGGGCATCGCGAAGGCGTGGGCGGGTACCGACCCCGACCAGGCCGAACGGGTCGCCGGGAGCATCGCCGACGACTCCCGGAAGACGGAGGCGTTGGCGGGGATTGCGGCGTCGTTGGCGGGTACCGACCCGGATCGGGCCGAGCGGCTGAGTGGCGAGGCCGAGCGGGTCGCCGGGAATATCGGCGACGGGTCCCGGAAGGCGCAGGCGTTGACGGGGATCGCGAGGGCGTTGGCGGGCGTCGACCCGGACCGGGCTGAGCGCGTCGCCGCCGGCATCATCGCCAACGCCAAGAAGGCGCAGGCGTTGGCGGCGATCGCCGGGGCGCTGGCGGGTACCGACCCCGACCGGGCCGAGCGGGTCGCCAGGAGCATCACCGCCGAGTCGATGAAGGCGCAGGCGTTGGCAGGGGTCGCGAGGGCGCTGGCGTGGACCGACCCCGACCGGGCCGAGTGGGTCGCCAGGAGCATCACCGACGACTCCCGGAAGGCGCAGGCATTGGCGGCGATCGTGAGGGCGCTGGCCGGCACCGACCCGGACCGGGTCGAGCGGCTGAGCGGCGAGGCCGAGCGCGTGGCGGGGCGCGTCAGCAGCGAGTCGTACAGGGCGGAGGCGTTGACGGCGATCACGAGGGCGTTGGCGGGCGTCGATCCCGACCGGGCCGAGTGGGTCGCCGGAAGCATCGCCGACGGGCCCCGGAGGCGGGAGGCGTTGGCGGCGGTCGCGAGGGCGTTGGCGGGCGTCGATCCCGACCGGGCGGAGCGGGTCGCCGGGAGCATCACCGACGACTACCACAAGGCGTGGACGTTGGCGGCGATCGCGGAGCCGTTGGCGGGTACCGACCCGGACCGGGCCGAGCGGCTGAGTGGCGAGGCCGAGCGGGTCGCCGGGAGCATCGCCGACGGGTCCCGGAGGGCGCAGGCGTTGGCGGGGATCGCGAAGCTGTTGGCCGCCACCGACCCCGACGGGGCCGAGCGGGTCGCCGGGAGCATCGCCGACGAGTACCACAGGGCGCAGGCGTTGGTCGGGATCGCGACGGTCTGGATGGGCGGTGATTGATAAGCCGTTGTCTTACCGCACTTGATCGCCGAGTTTCTGCTGGTCGGGCAGGGGTTCCGGTGTCGTGCAGGAGAGTTGACGCGTCGTGTCGTCTCGATCGAGGTGCTCGGGTGCCGTCGGTGGTGGGGCTGCTGGAGGAGCGGGAGTTGGCCGCCCGGCAGCGGATGGAGAGTCTGCGGGAGGAAGCGGACCGGATCCAGGCCGCGCTGTCGGAGGCGGAATTGGACTGGGAGCGGTGGGTGATCGCCCGGAGAGGGTCGATAGGTCCTGGCCGAGCCTGCGGGCACGAGACAAAGGTGACCGGCCTCAGCCGGGGCACGGGCAGCAATCCCCTACGCGCGGGTGAGGTCGGTCTCGGGCTACTCGTGTTCTGTGGCAAGTTCGAGCGTGTTGCCCTTCGAAGGGCATACCGCTGGCTCGGCCGCCACTGGTTGGCTCAGTCCGGAGCCCGAGTGAATCCCAGGCTGCTTGTGCAGGCGAGCGATCGGCGGCGTCGCGAATCGCAACCGAGACCAGAACTGCAACCACATAACGACGAGGGCCCCGACCGCTGAGCGGTCGGGGCCCTCGTCTGCCCTGGCGGGCGGAGGCGGAGGATACGAGATTCGAACTCGTGAGGGGTTGCCCCCAACACGCTTTCCAATTCTCCCGAACGCCGTCCGCCGGGGTTCACACCCGTCCTGAACTGCGGCGGGGCGAACCGCTGGGCGGCGGCTGGACCCAGTTGGACGGGGATGAACGAGACCAGAACTGAGACCAGTCGCCATCGGCCTATGCCCGGTTCGGCGGCGCCGCCAGGGGAGCGAGTATCAGCGTAGGCTGATCTTCAGTGCTGCTGCAGCAGGCGTTCGGTGCGGTGGCGGTCTTGCCGAGGGTTTCGGCTACCAGTGGATGGTCACGCCACGAGCCCCCATCGTCGACGAGGTGAAATGGTGCTACTCACCGTCCAACGTTACGGGTGCTGCTGGCTTTTCCCTTCTCGCGGTCGTCCGCGATGTAGAGGAGCAACTGAGTCAGGGCGACTGCCGTTCCTGCGACGGCCGCGCCGCCGAGTATCCGTTCTTGAGGAAGCCACAGGCCAAGCCCGAAGGCGGCCAGGGTGACGAGGACCGAGATCAGTCCCCGCTGCCTGGCTTTGGGAACCCTGGGTAAGGCACTCTGGAGGCGCCGGAAAGTGCGCATGCCGCTCGCTTTCAGGTCAGGACGCCGCCAGGCCACGATGGCTTAGGTGTGCAGCCAGGGGCCTTCGTGTCCGGCGGTGTCCGGTGGTGTCGGACGTATCCCTTTGTACTGCATCGCTGAACTCCCAGGTCACCAGCGGCCTCATGGGGGATAAGTTGGTGACAAGAGTGGGATAAGTCGTTGACGGCATGCATGGTGGGGGTCTTGCGGTGAAGCGCCGTATAGGGGAACCGAAGGTTCCGAAGGGTCCGCAGTATGAGTTCTTCCTGCTGATGCAGCGGCATATAGTGAATCAGGGAGACAGATCGCTGGCGGCCCTGAGTAAGGAGTCTGGGTGGTCACGCCAGACGTGGCACAAGGCGCTTCGCGGCCCAGAACTGCCAAACCGTGACCTGGTAAAGGCCCTGGTGGGGCATTTGTTCCCAGAGCAAGACGGCGCACAAGTCCCCCTCAGGATGGTGGAGGAGGCGCTTGCCGCGTGGACAGCCGCTGCCACCGAGCGAGCTTTCGGACCACGCGCTGACCAGCCGGAATCTGTACCCGAGGCCAGCGCCACCCGGTCGGTGACTACAGCCGAAGTGGTTGAGGAGCGAGGTAAGCCACTGACCAGTGTCGCCGGTTCCAGCGACTCTCTGGAGCCTCTGTTTCAGTGGAACCATGTCAGGCAGCGAGTGAACCTGCCGGAGGAGATGAGGTTCTTCCAACTCCTCTACGAGTACTACGTGAGTGCTGGGCGGCCGACCGTGCGCTGGGTAGCGGCTCGCATGCCTGAGGAGTCTCCGGTGACGCGCAGCACCCTCAACGCGTGGCTCAGTGGCACCAGTCTGCCGTCGTACACCGAAAGGTTGCAGAGGGTGCTGGAGGTCATGCGCCAGAACCTCCCAGTATCTAATAGCGAGCTTGAGGCGGATGCCGCTAAGCAGGATGAGATCCAAGAGGCTCTTACCGACGCCTGGCATGCTCGCCCTCGATAGGCCTCCCTTTCAGTGACCCTCTGTCCGCCGAGCCGGCGAGAGTGTCCGGCGTGCCGGCAAGCTCTGACCAGGACTCTTCCAGCGGGAGAAAAGGTTTGTCCGGCGGCTCAGCGTCTATGTCCGGTGTGCCGGCACGCTACGGGGCACGTTCCGTAGCCTGCCGGATAGCTGCGTGGGGTGGCGTCGACGCAATCATTGGGTGGGAGCCAGGGTAGGTCTGCTCGGGTGCGCTGGCGCTACCAGCTCAAGGACACCGCCAACAAGAGAGGCGGCTCGCTCTGGTCTGGTGTCTCCGGAACGACCGCAAAGAGCTGAACGAAGCGGAGCCGGGCCCTCGGGTGAGGACAAGTCGAGGGTCCGGCTCTGGCTTATGTCCGTTGGGCGTTATCGCACATCGCGCGGTCCGGTTGCTGTGCGGAGTCGCCGCTCCCGCCGGAGCCTGTCACCGGGATGCCGCTTGCCGCGTTAGCTGACCCAGATGCCCTCGGGCGAGATCCGCCGTGCGAGGTGCCGGCCGGCGTCGCTGACCGGGGTCGACCAGGACACATCGGTGACCTGGTATCCGGAGCCGTCGGCGAGGGTTTGTACGAGCGTGGTACCAACGCCCTTTCGCCGGTAGGAGTCTGCGACCCAGATCAGGTCGATGCACGGACGTAGGCTGTCGTCCTGATCGCCGTACTCCGACTCGTCGAGCAGGTCCCAGCGGCGGTGCTCGCTGACGTCGTGGGTTGCCAGGTAGCCGATGACGTATCCGTTGGCCTGCAGCAGGTATGCGCGCACGTTGTCTGGGGTCTGCTCAGGCTCACGAAGGTGCGACCACGAGTTGACGTCATAGCCGTTCTCTCGCTGAGGCATCCGCCCCACCTGGTAGGTCAGCTTCCGCCAAGCGATCGGCGACTCGGTCGTCACCACGGCCAGGTCGCCCCACCAGTCCAAGTTCTTGGGTGCCCGAACGCCGATCGCCCACATTGCATGGTGGGTGGCGTGTTCATTCCCGCCGTCCTCGGGAGCTCGTAGGGTCATTCCGCAGGGGCATTTGCTGCCACTCGGTGCCTGTACATGCCGGAACTGGACAGGGGCCGCCCGGTGGCTGAGGTTCTGTCCTCTGCCACCAACCCATGGCCTCTCAGGCGCGTCCTCAGGCTCAACGTATCCGGTCCATCGGTCCACCCAGCCGGGGTGCTGCTCGGGAAGCAGCTCCCGCTTTTGCTTCTCGGCTAACGGCAGTGTCGGGCGAATCCACACACTGCCCAGGGTGGCGCGGCCGTTGAGGCGCACTCCGTGCCGCTTGGCTTTGCCACGCAGGAACCGCAGAAACACGCCAGGTGGTGCGGAAAAGTCGACGCCGCGCACCAGCTCCCGCTCGCCGGGGGCGAGCCAGTCTTCGATGGGGAGCGCTAGCCGGTCGGCGAGGGCGTGAAGTCCGCTGTAGTCGTGGTTGAGCTCAGCACTGCACAGCGCTTCGACTGCCGCTTCGACCTGGGCGAAGGGAACTGTCAGACTGACCCAGCGTGGTCCATCGCCCCACGAGAGCATGCCCAGGTACCCGTCGTACCGGAGCCGATCGACAGACGTGTTCTGCATCCTGGCGATGGCCTCCGTGTAGGCGGCAGGCAGATCTGGGGGGTCTCCCCGCCAGGTCAAGGCATCGGCGTACCCGTCTCGGTCGAGCTCGACCGTGGCGTACCAACGGTGGGCCCGGACACTGATCTTTCGAGAACCGGGGTCGCGTCGATCGGGGTCGAGGTAGATCGTTCGCTCAGTCATGCGCTCTGCTCCTTGTCAGACGCTCCCGTGCTCGGCTGCTCGTTGGGAATGGGCCTACCGCCCTCGTCCGTGATCGTGGCGTGCGAAGCTGGCTGGACCTCGACGCGGAGCATGGGCCAGGGAGTGCCCTCCTGGCCGGAGCCATCGGTCAAGAGCATCTGGCGTACGAAGGCGCCCACCAGGAAGTTGCGCTCGGCGAGCCTGCTCAGGTAGCTCTGCAACCCCTTCTCGGCGTCGCGGTTCTCGCGCACACTATGCAGCTCGGCTGCGATGTCGCAGTAGTCCTGGACCGCGCCCAGGAACTCCATAATGAGGTCTTCATTCTCCGCGGGAAGACCGTCTGGCAGCGCGTACTCGAAGGTGACGCTGGACTTGATCATGTTCCACAGCGGGTTGCCGCGGGTGATCAGCGTCAGGACCCGAGGCTGTGGGAAGCCCGGGTTGGGCACCACCTTCGGCCGGCCTGGCGTTGCCTCGCTGAGCGAGCGCGTCCATGCGGCGTGCTGGGCCTTGATCTCGCGCAGTCGATCCACCGTGAAGTGGCCTGGTTGGTCATCGATTTGCTTGTGATGCCTGCTGCAAAGCAGGACCAGGTTCGTATGGCTGTCGATGGATGCATCGTCCAGCAAGCCAGCTCTTGGTCCGCCCTTCGAGCGGGCGACTATGTGGGCCTCCTCGCCGAAGACCGAGGGGTCGTCGTAGTCAGTCCCGGCTGTCACCACCTGCACCCGGCAGATCGCACACCTGCCGCCTGCTTCGCCCCAGATGATCTTCCGGGTCTTCTCGGACACGGCCATGGACAGCACCTTGCCAGAGGAGCGGTGCCCAGCGGGTGCGAATGTGACGGTTCGGCCGGGGGCCTGCAGGCCGGATGCGGTCGTGCAGCCAGCCGTTCCCACTGGATCTCGGCAACTGCAACCAAAACTGCAACCACGGAACGACGAAGGCCCCGACCGGTGAACCGGTCGGGGCCTTCGTTTGCCCTGGCGGGCGAAGGCGGAGGATACGAGATTCGAACTTGTGAGGGGTTGCCCCCAACGCGCTTTCCAATTCTCCCGAACACCGTCCGCCGGGGGTATGCGCCCGTCTCGACCTGCGGCAGAACAAACCGCTGGACGGTGGCTGACCCGGCTGGACGGGGGTGAATGAGACCAAAACTGAGAGCCAGAGCTGTTGTTCAGCCCGCGTTGATTGCTCGCCTACCGGTGCAGCGCCAGCACGCCGCTCAGGGCGCCGGCGGCGGATCCCACCAGGATGAGCAGCCGACGAGGACAGCGCTGCATGGTTAGTCGCGTCCCGCCGATGCGGATGTCGAGGAACGGGCGGGGCGGACGGGATAGAGCCATGTGAACCTCCGAGGTGCGACTGGTTCGGTAGGGTCCAATCACAATCGGTAGGGGCATAGGTGCGTCAGGTCGCAACCGCACCTTGCGTCACACGGCCGCACTTTGCTTGGGTCGCAACCTAAAAGGGGGAACTGGAGAATGACGCACCAGCTTCCGACACGGCGTGGTCTCGCAGAACTCGACGAGCGGCTGTCCGAGCCGGAGCGGCGCTGTGCCCAGCGGTTGAGGGATCTGCGCGATCGAACCGGCCTCAGCTCCGAGGAACTGGCCCACAGGCTGCGTGTGGACAAGACCAGGCTCTCGAAGTTCTTGAACGGCCGTGACGTCCCGCGTCGAGAGCTTGCGGCACGGATCCACCAGGTGGTTGCCGAACAAGAGGGCGGTGAGGTCTCGCCTGAGGAGGTCGCCCGGACCCGAAAACTGATGTATGACGCGGCCCGGATCCGGAGCCCGCTGCAGGCACGGGAGTTCGAACTCGCTGACGCGCGGGAGGAGATTGAGCATCAGCGCATCCGTACCAACCGGCAGCTCGATCTACTCCGCGAGGAGCTAGTGGCAGAACGTCGTAAACGCCAGGCAGCGGAGGATGCCCTCGCGGCTCTCAACGTCCGCGCCCGGGACGAAGTACGGGCTCTCATTGAGCAATGCGATGCTGCTGCGCGCCGTGTTGTGGAGGTCGAGGAAGAGATTCGGAAAGCCGAGGCGCTCCTGCGGTTGCAGGAGCGCGATGCCCGCGCCATGGCCGATCTGTCAAACGCTACCGACGCCGAACTCCTCCTGTGGGATCAGGCAGAGGAAGTCAGCGTGGACGAGCTCTATCAGGTGCTCGTCGACTGGCGTGACTACGACCAGGACGAGCAGGCGGATCAGTTGATGGAGCAGCTCGCGACGAGTAGTGACATCACGTTGCTCCATGGGCTCTATGAGATGTTCCTCGACAAGGGGCGCAAGCTCGACGGGCAGCGGATCCTGGCCTCGACAGCTCGATCGCATGACCCAGTCGCCGTCTTCTACTTCACCAGGACCCTGGAACCCTCCAAGGGTGAGGAACAGTCGCTCACCGACTTCGCTGGCACCAGAGTCCATGAGCCCATGAGCCTGGTGCCTCTGTTGAACCCATCCCCTGCCATGCAATGGGTCCGCGATGTGGTTCCCGCGCTCGTTCTGCATGCTCCAAAGGAGTCGCTCCTGCGATTCCACCGTGCCTGCGGCGAGAATGGCGCTGCAGACTTGGGGGCGCGGCTGCGTGAGCATGTCCTGAAAGCCTGGCCCGAGGGGTGGGATTCAGGCGATCGCCGTGAGACCGAGCTTTACCAGCTTGCTCGGACAGAGGCGGAGAGGCGTGAGCGTGAGCGCAAGTATCGCCGCAGCTGGTTTGCGCGATTGTTGGAGCGATGACGGCGGTCGGGGCGCTCTGAACGCTCTTCGAGATATGGGATCAAGCGAGGCCTCCATGTGGTGATCGCCCAGGGTTGGCTGGGTCGGGATCACTGCTCGTAGCCCCACGCCTGTCCGGTCTGGCGGTACTGCTCGACGGGAATCGGGTCGATGCCGCTTCGCATCCGTGCCGTGTAGAGCAGGCCGTCGAGGTGGTCGATCTCGTGATGGACCAGGCGGGCGAGTCCCCGCTCGTAGGCGGTGGCCGCGAGCTGACCGTCGAGTGTGGTGGTCTGCACGGTGATCCGGAGCGGCCGGGGGACCATGCCGCGGACGTCGAAGAAGGAGAGGCAACCTTCGTACTGCTCGTCCGTCTCGTCGGAGCGGTCGGTGATCGTCGGGTTGAGCAGGACGATCGCCGGTGCTCCGGGGTCGGCCGGCTGGACGATGGCGGCGGTCCGGCCGATGCCGATCTGGGGTGCCGCGATGCCCATGCCCTTGGCGAAGGGGTGGACTTGGCCGATGCGGTCCATCGCGGTGAACAGCTTCTCCACGACCTGCTCGGCGGCCTCGCGCTCGGCGGGCAGGTCGAAGGGACGGGCGGGGTCGGCGAGGATGGGCGCGCCCTCCTGGACGACGCCGAGGTCACGCATCTGCTCGCTGGGCCGCACCTGGATCACCTGAACTCCCCTTGGGTCGTGTCGCGTTCGGGTCGGGCCCGGAACCGCCATTCCAGACGGTACCGGGCGTGGAGGGCCGGCGTGGACGTGCTCCAGGAGAAGACGCGCATCCCGTCCTCCTCGCGCCGGATCGGGGCTGTCCGCAGCGGTGCCGCTTCGGCCGTCATGGACGTCTCCATGCCCCATACTGCTGGGTCGAGGTCGGCGGGGAAGGCGAGTTCGACTTCCAGGTGCTCGGTGGGCAGGCGGACCGCGCGCTGGAACCAGCGGCCCCACTTCTCCGCGCCGACCGAGTAGGCGTACTCGATCCAGACCTCCTCGCCCGGGTAGAGCGGGAAGCGGCCGTGCTCGTTCTCGAAGAGCAGCCACACTTCCTTGAACGCGTCGCGGTCGTGCTTGGTCTGCCAGTTCATCGCTTCCCCGCGGCAGGTCGCGGTGAGCGCGAGTTCGTCCCAGGTCAGCGGGTGTTCGCGGTAGTGGGCGTTGGAGCGCTCGGGCTCGCCGGGGTAGCGGTCGACGCTGATGCGGATCAGGTAGCGGGTGATCGGCTCGCTGCCGGTGTTCCGCAACAGTCGGCGCATCGTCAGCCGGTAGTGGGAGCCGTCGAAGTCCAGGCGGGCGCCGTCGTGGGCCACGGTGATCGCTGAGCCCGTCGCGTACGGCTGTTCGGGGCGGCGCGGGGCTGGTGGAGCCACAGCCGGGGCCGCTCGGTTCTTGGCGGCCTCGTAGTCCAGCCAGCGCTTCCAGATGGCCTTGCCCGCGTTGAGGGTCTCCTCCGAGCGACGCGCGAAGTCCTCGGTCGGCTTGTGCCGGCCGGATTCCACGTGGCTCACGTACGACGGGTCGAAGCCCATCTTGCGGGCGAGCCCCCGCTTGGAGAGGCCGCGCACCTCGCGCCAGTACGAGACCTCCGCTGCGAACGCCTCGGCGGCTTGCTCAACGGTCGGGCTGTCGTCGCGCTCGTCCATCAAGGCCCCCGCCCTGGCTGCTGGATGAGATGAATGAACCGTGAGTGATCTCGATTCATCATTCTGTCACGGTCCTGGTCGCCGGTTTCCTTCTTTTGCCAGCCCGGGGCGACACCCGGGCCGAGAGAGGGAGGGCCCAAGCGATGCGCCTGCTGTACCTGCTCAACGTCTCCAACTCCAGCCAGCTGACTGCCGACTCCGGCTACACCTTCGCCGACATGCTCACCCCGGCCCTGGCCGACGCCGGGGTCGAGGTCACCGTGGCCGCTCCCGTCCCGGCCGGCGACGACCGCGTGCAGTTCGTGCGGACCACGTCGCCCTCGACCAAATACCGTGCCCGCTTCAACCCGGGCGTCGGCGCCCTGGTGCGGCTGTTCCACCGCCAGCAGCCCGAAGTGGTCGTGGCCAACCAGATCGAGGCCGCCCCCGCGATCCGCGCCGCGCTCCTGGAAGCCGGAGTGGACGCGCGGATCGCCGGCTACTGCCACTACCTGCCGTTCTCCTTCACTGACACCGGCCAGCTGGAGCTGGACCCCGCGATGGACGACGGCGGGCTGGGCCGCAGCGTGCTGCTGGCCTTCGCCGCCGGTCTAGCGGCCTGCGACCGCGTCCTGGTCCACTCCGGCACCGCCGCCTCGTGGACGGCCGCTGCCGCGGCCCGAACCGGCGTCGAGCTCACCGAGAAGTTGCACGTGGTCCCCGCACCCAGGGACGTGCGCCTGGTCCGCGACCCTGCCGAGATCACCCCGCCGGAGGGCCGGGCGGTCGGCATCTACAACCACCGCCTGTACGCCCACTACGGCACCACCCGCTTCACCCAGCTCGCCCGCCACCTCGTCGCCAAGGCCCCGGTGCGGCTGACCGTGATGGACCTGTTCGGCACCCGCAGCGTCGAGCGGATCCGCCTGGATCCCAGCCCCGAGCGGAACCTGGAGGAGCTGGCGGCCGTGGACGGCGTCGCCATCGCCTCCGACCGCGGCGACCGGGTCCGCTACCGCAACCTGCTGGCCGGCGCCCACTTCGGCATCGCGCCGTTCCGGCCCGGCTGCCCCTGGTCCATGTCGGTCATCGACTGCCAGGCGATGGGCCTGCCGGTGATCGGCCCTCGCATCGGCTGGCTGGCCGAGCACCTCGACCCGGAGCTGGTGTTCGACACCGACGACCAGGCCGTCCGGATCGCCGAACGCCTCGCCACCGACCCCGAGTTCTACATCGTGCACGCCAAGCGCGCGCTCGCCTCCACCACGGACCTGACGCCCGCTGCGGTGGCCGCACGCTACCTGGAGGCGATCAAGTGACCGGCTTCGACGCGGTCCTGCTCTCCTACGACGAGCCGCTGGCCGACTCCCTGCATACCCGCCTGGCCCGCGTGCTGGGCGGAACCGTCAAGCGTCTGCACGGGGTGCGCGGGATGCGCCGCGCTTACCGGCTCACGGCCGAACTCGTCGACACCGACCAGTTCTTCCTCGCTGATGGCGACTTCGCCATCGACCCCGCCTTCCCCGCCAGCGCGGTGGAGCCGCTGGCAGCGGGCGTGTCGATGCGGGTCTGGCGGGCCGTCAATCCGGTCAACGGGCTCACCTATGGCTACGGCGGCCTCAAGCTGATCCGCACCAGCGCACTGCGGGAGATGGGCCAGGCCGTCGACGTGCTGGCCGCGCTGCCCGGCCGGGTCGAGTTCAGCCCGCACACCGCCGGGACCACCCTGTTCAACCAGACCCCGTTCCACGCCTGGAAGGCGGGCTTCCGGGAGTGCGCGATGCTCGCGCGCGGCAGCGAGTACGGCATGACTGACGCCTCCGCCCAGGAACGCATCGACGCCTGGACGGCCAGCAAGGACGGCGACTTCGCCGACTACGCGGCAGCCGGGGCCCGCGACGGCCTGGAGTTCGCCCGCACTGCGGCCCGCGACCCCAAGCGCTTCGAGGCGCTCAACGACCCGCCCTGGCTGCACCGGCACTTCATCACGCTGCACGGCGAGCAGGCGGTCGCCGGATGAGCACCCGCTACGGGCCGCTGGTCCTGATCGAGCCGCACGCGCACCTCGGCGGCGGGCACCACCAGCGCACACTGACGGCGCTCGCCGCCGCCCGCCCGGGTGCCGTGGTCATCACCCCGCAGGGGATCGCGGACGGACCCGGTCCGCTGCTGAGGGCCGGCTCCTGCATCGCCGCCGGACCGGTGGGTCCGGCGGCGAAGGCCCTGTTGGCCGCAGCACGCGCGGCGGAACGCGTCTCAACCGCTGGCAAGCGGGCCTTCCGCTCACGGCGCTGGCCGCTGCCGCTCCGCCGGCTGCCGCACCAGGTCACCCTGATCGCCCGCTGCCTGACCGAAGCCGGATGCCTGCGTACCGCCCGCCGCCTCGCCCCTCAGCCGGCGGCCGTGGTGATCCTCAGCGCGAGCGAAGCCCTGCACGGCATGGCCGCCCTGCTCGGCGGCACCCCACACCTGCGGTTCATCCACGAACTGGTCACCACCGAAGACTCGCCGGTCCGGCTGCTGGGTCGGCTCGCCCGGCGGAGCGAGAAGCACGTGGTCGCCCTCTATCCGACTACCGCGGTCCGTGACCGGCTCTCCCCGGTCTTCCCCCACCTCCCAGGGCGGGTGCGGGCGTTCGCGGTCGACGACGGTCGGCCCCTCACCGCCGCCGAGCGCGACGGTGCCCGCGCCGCCTTCACCATCCCCGCCTCGGCGACGGCGGTCTGCCTGGTCGGCGGCTGGTGGCCCTACAAGGACATCGCCACCGTGGATGCGGCCCTGGCCCGCCTCACCAAGCCGCTACACGTCCTGGTCTGCGGCACTCCGCTGGACGACGCGGTACTCGAACGCTGGCACCGCCTGCCCCGTGTCCGGGTTCACACCGTGCCCGGCCCGGTCGGCGAGGACGTCCTCCGGTTGGTCTATGCCGCCGCCGACGCCGCCGTGGTGGCCCGGTGTCCCGGCACCGGCAAGGAGTCCGGCCTGGTCATGGACGCCGCCCGGCTCGACGTCCCGCTGATCGTCTCCGACCACGACCCGGACCTGACCGAGCGGCTGATTGGGCAGCCCTGGGCCCAGGTGTTCCCGGCCGGCGCCCCGGGCGCCCTGGCCGCCGCGCTGGCCGCTCTGGCGGACGGGCCGCCGGAGCGGCCGGGGCCGAAGGCATCCACGGTGCTGGACATGCTGCCGGCAGCCGAGCAGGCCGCCTACCTCATCGACACCTACACCGACCTGATCAAGGAGTACCGATGACGCCCGCCGCCCCCGCGCTGGTCGCCGTGATCGGCCCGGTCGAACCGGCCCTGCTGACCGCCTGGACGGCCCACTACCGCCGGCTCGGCATCGAGCGCTTCCACCTCGCCTTCCACTTCGCCGATCACGTCCCCGACGCCTGGCGTCGCCAGCTGCTGGGCACCGCCCGGGAGCTCGACCTGCCCACCGGCCAGGTCAGCACCGGGCCGTGGCACGAGCACACCAACACCGAACTGCGCGACGCTCTCCGCCAGCAGGCCGGCCCCGGCTGGCACCTGCTCGCCGACTCCGACGAGTTCCACACGTACCCGGCCACGCTCAGCGACCTGGCGGCGGAGGCCGAGGAGAACGGTCGGGCGGTCGTGGGCGGGCTGATGCTCGACCGCGTCAGCGCGGACGGCCGACTCGCCCTCTGGCGGCCCGAGAGCGGGCTTGACCGTGCCTTCCCGCTCGGCGGGCACCTCACCCACCGCCTCCTGCAGGGCGATCCTCGCAAGATCGTCCTCGCGCTCTCCGATGTCACGGTCGCCTCCGGCAACCACCGTGCCCCCGGCCGCAGGCCCGACCCGCACACGTTCGCGTGCGTCCACCACTTCAAGTGGCGCGCCGGCGTCCTGGACGACCTGCGCCGCCGTGTCGACCGCTTCGCGTCCGGCGCCTGGACCGAGCACACTCCGGCCGTCCGGACCGAGGCCACCCGCCTGCTGCAGCACATCGACCGCCACCACGGCCGCATCGACGTCTCCGACCCCCGCCTGGCCTTCCGCCACGTCACCCTCGACCGCCTGCCCGACGACTGGGCCGCCGAAGCCGCCCAGATCCACGCTGCCTGGCGTCCGCCCCGTCAGAGCCAGCCTGGTTCCACGATCTCCTCGCCCTCGTCCTGAGGCGCCTCGAACCGCGCGAAGAAGTCGTCCAAAGCCTCAGGGGTCACGATCAGCGCGTTCGCGTCCCCCCGCTGGTTGCGCTCGGCCAGCCTGCGCAGCAGCTCGTCCCGATCGACGGGGAAGTACAGCAGCCGCCACCGACCGCCGGCCGCCTCCACCAGCTCCTTCATCGCGTCGCGGTCCTTCCGCTGCCACAGTCCGTGGTCCCACACCACGTCCCGGCCCTCGGAGACCAGCTCGACCAGGCGGGAGTGCAGCTCGGCGACGACCGGGGCCTCCTTCTCGAAGTAGGTGTTCTCCGGATAGTCGATCCCATACCGGCCGTGCCGCTCGTGGACGGCCTCGTCCACCGACAGCCGCACCGCACCCTGCGGCTCCAGCTCCCGCTGGGCGTAGGTCGTCTTCCCCGAACCGGTGAGCCCCACCAGCAGGAACACCACCGGACCACTCTCGGCCACCGACAACTCCCCTCACCGCTACCAGCGTTCACCGGCAAGTCTGCCACCACGGGCGGCTCCGGGAGCCGCGTTCCGCACCCGCCGCCACTCGAAGGAGCACAGCGTGTCCGCCTCCGCCCTCGCCCGCCTGCTGCGGGCCTACGTCCGCCACGCACCCGGAACTGTCGGCAAAGCCCAGCTCGTCGACCGTTTCCTCGACGACCACCTGCGAACCCGTCCCCTCCACACCGCCGCCCGGTTGCGCTCGGGTGACCTGGTCACCGTCACCACCAGCGACGTCATCCAGCGCTACGAGTACCTCTTCGGCGAGTGGGAGCCGAACCTGAGTGCCTTCCTGCGCGACCGCCTGCGGCCCGGGGACACATTCGTCGACGTCGGGGCCCACCGTGGTGTGTTCAGCCTCCTGGCCTCCCACGCAGTCGGACCGACCGGCCGAGTCGTCGCCATCGAGCCCACCCCGCAGTTCCATGACGACCTCACCAGCGCGGCCACCGTCAACCGCCGGGACAACATCCGCACCGTCCGCGCCGCCGCCTCCGACACCACCGGCACGCTGGTCCTCTACCTGGAGGACCCGGCCAACCTCGGTCACATCACCGCCATCCGGCCCCGCCACGTCCACACCACCTTCCACGTGCCAGCCGCACTGCTCACCGAACTCCTCGGCCAGGCCGAACTCGACACCGCCCGAGTCATCAAGATCGACGTCGAGGGCGCCGAGGCGGCGGCGGTCAGGGGACTGCTGCCCGCGCTGCCGCACCTGCGCGAGGATGTCGAGCTGGTCGTGGAAGTCACCCCCAAGCTCCTGGCAAAGCAGGGCGAGAGCGCCGCCGGCATCATCGACGCCCTGCGCGAGCACGGCTTCCACCCGTACACGCTCACCAACGACTACGACCCGGCCACCTACCCCCAAGCCATGCGCCGACCGCAGCCGCCCGTCCGGTGCACGAAGAGCCCAGAGCAGATGACCGACCTGGTCTTCTCCCGCACCGACGCTGACCGCCTCACGCTCGGGCGCTGAGCGCCCAGGCCGCCCGAGCTGTGGAGCCAGTCCCAGCCACCCGGCCGGACCACCGAGATCCTCCGGCACTTCGACTAGGAGTGGGCACCGTGACCACCACCAGCGTGATGAACAGCCGAAATGCGGTCAGCGTGATCGTTCACGACAAGGACGCCGACGCGATCGCCGCCGTGCTCTATGCCGCCCGCAACTGGTCCCCGCAACCGGCCTGGACCATCCCCGGCGGCAAGGCCGAGCCCGGCGAGGCCCTCGACGAGGCCGCCGCCCGCGAACTCAAGGAGGAGACCGGCCTGCTCGTCGATCCGGCAGACCTCGTTCTCGCCCACGTCATCCACGTCGAACAGGGCTGGGACCGAGCCGGGCAGTTCGTCCTATTCGTCTTCGCGACCGACATCTGGACCGGCGAACTGACCAACACCGAGCCGGACAAGCATCTGGCCGCCCTGTGGGTCGCGGCGGATCGCTTCCCCGAGCCCGCGTTCCCGACCTCCGTGCAGGCACTGGCCGCCTACCACGATGGAGGTCCCTCTTTCTCCCGCTACGGATGGTCGGTCGCCACGGTGTGAGGGGGCGACGTTGGTTGGGCATCCTCCCGCTCGGAAGCTGCCACCGAGCGGGAGGATGCGGGCTCCCGTATGGCGGCCGGCTGCGTTGCCCTCGCACCCCTGGGCGAGGGCAACTGCTCCTCCAGGGGGAGTGGGCGGGGTAAGGACTCCTTGCCCCACAACTTGCTCCGCCTTGGCGGTGCCGGGGTAAGCATCGCTTATCCCACAACTTGCTCCGGCTTCAGACGGCCTGACGGAGGCTTGGGCGATGAGGCGTCCACGCCGGTGCGTACACGCGAGCCCCCTTCTAGAGGGGGGCTCGCGCGTGAACGCTGGGTCGGGTGGACGGCGTGTACGACTTCGTGATCGCTCTACCTGCGGTTTCTGTGCTCCGCGTGGACGCTGTGAGCGGTTGTCGCCACGCTCAGCGCGAGAGGCCTGCGTGGACGGCCCCGTGAACGGGAGCACGTCCCGCCACTGCCGCCTGGGATGGTTGGCGATCCGCACGCTGACCGGCGGCAAAGGCTGCGATCGGTGCGGTCGCCTGAGCCGGTTGCCACGGTTCGCAGGGGCGCTGACCGATGCGGTCACTCCGGTCAGCGCGGTCAGTGGGAGTGACCGACTGACCGACCCGCCGGTCACTGTCCCCGGTCAGAACGACGGACTGACCGGGGACAGTGGTCAGTGCACTGTCCCCGGTCACCTCGGTGACCGCCGCAAGGTCAGGAGGCGGCGGTGATGTGCCGCGCAGACGGGCGGTACCTGGCCTGCTGGCCGCCTCCGGCACCACCCGCGGTGCCCTCGCTCTTGACCGCCAGTCCGCTCTTGACCAGGCGGTCCAGGTGGCGGCGGGCCTTCTCGATGTCGGCGCGGTCAGGGTTGGCCTCGCCGGTCAGGGCGGTCGCCAGGTCACGGGCGGTCAGGCCATCCGTCGCGGCGCGAAGGAGGGTGACCGGGTCGAGGGTGGGTTCGACGTAGGTGGTTCCGCGCTGGTGGTCGTGGACGACCGGCAGCGGGCCGATCTCGCCGGTCACGGTCTTGAGGTGGTGAATGGTGACCGCCGGGTCGCCGGCCTCTCCGGCGATGAACAGGACGCTGCCCGCTCCCGCGGTCAGCCAGGTAGAGCCGTACACCCGGTCCAGGGTGGGGCGCTGGCCGCGTGGCGCCTCGGCGGTGGCCTTGCGCTGGTGGTGGAGCTCCATGATCTGGACGCCTGCGCGCAGGGCCCGCATGCGGGCGTTGTTGAAGGCGACGGCCAGGGAGTCGTCCACGAGGGTGCTGACCGCGTCCTTGAGGCTGTCGATGACGATGGTGTCGGCGCGGTGGGCGGCGGCGAGTTCGGCGAGGAGATCGGGTTCCTTGTCGAGGGTGGCGGGGAGCGGTCCCTGCCACACGGCGAGGCGGTCGCGCAGGTGGGCCTCGTCGGCAGGCAGGATGCGGCGGGCCATGGCGCGGGCGATCTGCTGGGGGCGGTCCATGGCGAGGTAGAGGACGCGTTCTCCCTCGGCCACGGGGAGATCGAGGACGGCGGCCTGGAGGCCGAGGCGGGCGAGGATGACCTGGTGGGCGATGGTGGTCTTGCCGACGCCTGGCGCGCCCACGATCATCAGGCTTTCGCCGGAGGCCCAGGCGGTCTGTTCGCGGGTGCCCCACAAGGGTTCCTTGTCCGCGCCGGTTTTGGTGACGAAATCCCAGCCGTTGACGATGTAGCGAGACAGGCGGCTGTTGCCGGAGGCCAGGGCGCGTTCGCGCTCGGCACGGATCTCGGCCTCGACGGTGGTACGGATCTCGTCCGGGTCGGCGCCCGGAGCCAGGGCATGCTGGACCGTGCGGATGCCGGTGGCGTGCAGGGTCCGTAGTTGGGCATCGCGACGCACGATCTGAGCATAGTAGTCGGCGTTGTCCGTCGAGGGCGGCGCGGCGGCGACCAGCGTGTGGAGGTAGGACGAGCCCCCGACGCGGGAGAGATCGCCCGCACGCTGCAGGTGGTCGGTGAGGGCGATGGGGTCGGTGGGCGCGTCCTCGGCGCGTAGGGCCAGGATCGCGCGCCAGATGGTCTCGTGGGCAGGCCGGTAGAAGTCGCCTGCGTCCAAAGTGCCGCGGACCTTCTCCATCGCCTGGTGGTTCAGCATGCAGGCGCCGAGGACCGCCTGTTCGGCGTCGACGTTGTGAGGCGGCTCTCCGGAGGTGGGGCCGACGTGAGCGTTCGACGCGTCGCCCCGTCGCCCGTCGTTGGATGACGGCTTTGACGGCGGGGCCGTAGGCTTGTCCACAGCGGTGTCCTCACTCGGAGGCGCTGGGCGGCTACCCGGTTCCTCCGTTGTCGACTGTTCCAGGGATGGGCGGTTTCGAGGTTCTGCTTCGGCCCTCGGCGTTCGTAGCGCCGGGGGCCTTTGTGTTGTCGCGATGCCGGGTGGCTGGCCCGGCTCGTCGATGCGGTTCGGCTTAGTTGCGTTTCGCTTTGCATCACGTTAACGTCGTGCTCGGCGCATTGCAAATGGGCTTAACGACGATGCATGGAGGGTTGATCGTGGCTGGTGCGGATCCGAGACGGCGACTGGAAGGGGAGGAGAACGTCGCCCAACGCATCAAGATGGAGCGCGAGGCGCGCGGGTGGAGTACTGCCACGCTCGCGGAGCGCCTGACCGAGGCCGGCTACCCGCTCAACCAGTCGGCGGTGTGGCGCATCGAGAGCGGTGAACCGCGTCGCAGGGTGAACCTGGACGAGGCCATCGGCTTCGCCAAGGTCTTCGACATCTCCCTGGACAACCTGGTCGGGCCACCCGAGATCGCTGCCAACGCCCACGTGAAGCGGTTGCTGGCGGAGTTCGCCGAGAGCTGGCAGAAGTTCGTCACCGCTCGCAAGGAGGTGAATCGCGCCCGTGACGCGCTTGATGCCTACGGCGCAGCCCACCCGAACCTTGCCGAACTCATCAGCGCGATGATCACCCAGGTCGTGGCTGACGAGGCTGGTGACGACCACCACTCGCCGAGCCTTCCGCCCGGCTCGCCCGACGCCTAGGGTCTCGCTGACCCAGGAGCCGCGACGTAGCCCGTCGCCCCCAACGGCGGCCTTGGCCACTTGAGGGTGCCTGCTGCACGTTGCCGAGTCCGCACGTCACTCCTGCCGCTGATCCGATGAGGACCAGATCATGCTGGACGTTCGGTGGTTTGGTGCGGCCGTAATCAACCGCTAACGTCCCCTCCCGCCGGTCCGACCATGGGCTTTGCCCGCCCGTGGAGCCTCGACCCGTCATGCCTTCCGCAACCCCTCGGTGCTACGAACGCCGGGGTCACAACGCGGGCCCATACAACCGATTCGCCCATCCCTGGAACACCGACAACGGCGGCGCATAGCCCAAAGCGCCGCCGGGATAGGACACCCATGCCCGAAATATCGTTGGAGCTTGCCCGGGTGGCCCGCGCTCTCGGCACTACCGAGCGCGTCCTCCTCCGCCTGATCGCAGATCAGGGCGGTGGTACAGCCGACCCGACGCTCGTCGCCCTCACCGTCGAGGAAGCCGCCCGCCGTCTCGGCGTCGGCCGGACGACCATGTACGCCCTGGTCGCCTCCGGCGAAGTCCCGTCCGTGACGATCGGCCGCCTCCGCCGAGTGCCCGCCGAGGCGCTCAAGGAGTACGTGGCCGCCCGCACGGCCGCCGCCGCTTCGAACGTCGCCCTTGCGGCCTGAGGGGGCGCAGATGGCGAAGACCCGCAAACCCAACGGCGACTCCTCGATCTACGAGGGTAGCGACGGCCGCTGGCACGGCCGCGTCACGGTCGGCGTCAAGGACGACGGTACCCCCGACCGCCGCCACGTCAGTGCCAAGACCCGGCCCGAGGTCACGGCCAAGGTCCGCAAGCTGGAGAAGCTGCGCGACGACGGCACCGTGCCCAAGGCCGGCCAGAAGTGGACGGTCGGCAAGTGGCTGACCCACTGGATAACCGAGATCGTCCCCGGCACCGTCAGCGAGAACACGTACGCCGGATACGAGGTTGCCGTCCGCGTGCACCTCGTTCCCGGCCTCGGCGCACACCGACTGGAGAAGCTGGAGCCCGAGCACCTGGAGCGCTTCTACAAGAAGATGCAGGCCAGCGGCAGCGCCGCCGGGACTGCCCACCAGGCCCACCGCACGGTCCGGGTAGCCCTCGGCGAGGCGGTACGGCGCCAACACCTCACCCGTAACGTGGCCACGATCGCCAAGGCCCCGAAGCTCGAGGAGGAGGAGGTCGAGCCGTTCGAGATCGAGGAGGTCCAGGCGCTTATGGAGACTCCGCGCAAGCGCCGCAACTCCGCCCGCTGGATCTTCGCGCTTGCCCTCGGCCTGCGGCAGGGCGAGGTACTCGGGCTCCAGTGGAAGGACGTCGACTTCGTCCGAGGCGTCACCTGGGTCAAGCGCGGCCGGCTGCGGCCCAAGTACCAGCACGGCTGCGGCGACCGCTGCGAGAGGAAGCCCGGCTTCTGCCCGCAGAAGGAGCCGATCCGCCGCGAGACCAAGGACACCAAGTCCCGAGCCGGGCGACGCGCGGTGCCGCTGCCCGAGCAGCTCGTCGTGATCCTCCGGATGCACAAGGAGGAGCAGGACCGCGAGCGCACCCTCGCCCGCGACCTCTGGACGGACAAGGGCTACGTCTTCACTTCGGAGACCGGCGAGCCGCTCAATCCCAGCACCGACTACCACCACTGGAAGCGGCTCCTGCGCGAGGCCAGCATCCGAGACGGCCGCCTCCACGACGCCCGCCACACCGCCTCGACCGTCCTCCTCCTGCTCGGCGTACCGGAGCGGATCGTCATGGCGATCATGGGCTGGTCCTCGACCTCGATGGCCCAGCGCTACCAGCACGTCACCGAGCCGATGCTGAACGACGTCGGCAGGAAGATCGGCGCGGCTCTGTGGGGCGATGATGGGTCAACCGGATCGGACGACGGCACCTGATGTGCGATGGCGTGCCGGGCCCTGTCTGAACAGGGCCCGGTGCGACCGGAATTGTCGGAGGTGGATCCTAGGCTGGGGTGCTGTGACCGAAATCCTCACGCTCGTACTTTCGGCTGTTGCAGTGCTAGTCAGTGTCGTGGCCGTTCTCTACAGCCGTAACCAAACAGGGGTAGCCGCTGCGCAGCTTCAGCTTGCTCAGCAGATTCGCCGGGAGGGTGCGGAGCCATACGTGATGGCGGACATCGTGCCCCAGCGCGGGGGCTCAGGCCTGCTTATGTTCCGAATCGAGAACGTAGGTCCCACGCTTGCGCGGGATGTGCAGCTCACTGTCTCCCCGCCGTTTCAGGGCGGAGAGTCGGAGGAGTGGGATCAGAGGTTGGCCCGGGTTGTGGCGCGCAAGATCGCCGTCCTTCCTCCTCGGCGGCACATCGAGTGGCACTTTGCTTTCGGCCCGCGCCTGTTCGAGAATTCGAGCCTCCCGAGGCAGTACACCGTGACGGTCACTGCGGCTGGCCCCTTCGGGCCCGTAGAGCCGCTGACCTACGTCATCGACTTGGACGCCATCGATGCGTCGGCGATCGAACGCGGAACCATCGAAGCCTCCCTTGCGAAGATCGCCGACCACACCAAGGTTCTGGGGAACATCCCTCGCGGGATCAGCTCGGTAGCAGAAGCGCTCCGCGAACGTGGTGACGCCTGACGCTGATGTGAGGGCGTCTACCGTTCTGCGGCATTGGCGAGTCCAGAGCAGCCTCAGTGCCTACAGCCCGGTCCGGGGCTAGGGTGGCCGCCCATCACTGTCTCCACGATTCCCCAGGAGCCTCATGGAATCGATAGTTCCCATCCCCGATGGTGTCAGCTGGCAGGACTGGCTGGTCCGGCAAACCGAGCGTTCGGATGACGTCGGAGGTCTCGCTCGTCTGCTTCTCGACGACATCCGGGGAGGCCAGGACGCACTCGACTTCGGGTCGCGATGGACCCAGGACGCGCTTCAGCAGGCGTTTGCGGACTTCAACGCAGACACCGAAGGTCAAACGATCCTCGGTAGGCCGGCCAACTTCGTGGTGGCGCCGAGGAGCGGCCTGATCGCGCTGGTGGAGAACTGGATCGCGACAGGGCAGGCGCCTCCGTTCGAGGTCGAGTCCCTGCTGGAGCACTTGCGCCTGGCCAAGGAGCTGATGCGCAGGATCGACGAGAAGCCTGATGCGGATGGGATCGCCCAGCTCGCTCGTCGCCTTGAGGACCTGCTCTGAGCGTGGCAGTTCTTCGTCTGAACTGAGACCGAAACTGAGACCAGGACACGAAGAAGGCCCCGACCGGGAACCCGGTCGGGGCCTTCAACTGCCTTGGTAGGCAAAGGCGGAGGATACGAGATTCGAACTCGTGAGGGGTTGCCCCCAACACGCTTTCCAAGCGTGCGCCCTAGGCCTCTAGGCGAATCCTCCGTGGGAGAGCTTAGTACATGTTTCGGGGTGGTCGCGACCACCTGTCCCGCAGGCGGAGGGATGGGGTGGCCTGTGGATCGTCGGGGCCGGGATCCGGTACTGTGGGGGTCAGCCCCTCGTGTGGCGTCATCTCTCTGAACCCCCCCAGGGCCGGAAGGCAGCAAGGGTAGGAGGGCTCTGGCGGGTGCACGGGGGGTCTTTGCGTTCCCGGGGCCGGGGTGAGGGGTGAGGGGCGACGCGTTTGTCGGTCCGTCCCGATATCGTCGGGGGTGTGTCCCTAGCCCTGTACCGCCGCTACCGCCCCGAGACCTTCGCGGAGGTCATCGGGCAGGAGCACGTGACCGCTCCGCTCCAGCAGGCCCTGCGCAACAACAGGGTCAACCACGCGTACCTGTTCAGCGGGCCGCGTGGGTGTGGAAAGACGACGAGCGCGCGCATCCTGGCCCGTTGCCTCAACTGTGAACAGGGGCCGACGCCGACGCCCTGCGGGGAGTGCCAGTCCTGCCGGGACCTCGCGACCGGCGGGCCCGGGTCGATCGACGTGATCGAGATCGACGCCGCCTCGCACGGTGGTGTGGACGACGCGCGCGAACTGCGCGAGCGGGCGTTCTTCGCGCCGGTGCACAGCCGGTACAAGATCTTCATCCTGGACGAGGCGCACATGGTGACCTCGGCCGGCTTCAACGCGCTGCTCAAGGTCGTCGAGGAGCCGCCGGAGCACCTCAAGTTCATCTTCGCGACCACCGAGCCGGAGAAGGTGATCGGGACGATCCGGTCCCGGACGCACCACTACCCGTTCCGGCTGGTCCCGCCCGGCACGCTGCGCGACTACCTGGCGGAGGTGTGCGGCCGGGAGGGGATCCAGGTCGAGGACACCGTGTTCCCCCTGGTGGTGCGGGCGGGTGCCGGGTCGGTGCGTGACTCGATGTCGGTGATGGACCAGCTGCTGGCCGGGGCCGCCGAGGGCGGCGTCACGTACCAGATGGCCACGTCGCTGCTCGGCTACACCGACTCCGCGCTGCTGGACGAGGTGGTGGACGCCTTCGCCGCGCACGACGGGGCGACGGTGTTCCAGGTGGTCGACCGGGTGGTCGAGGGCGGGCACGACCCGCGTCGCTTCGTGACCGACCTGCTGGAGCGGCTGCGCGACCTGGTGATCCTGGCCACCGTGCCGGACGCCGGGGAGAAGGGGCTGATCGACGCCCCGGCCGACCGGGTCGCGGTGATGCAGGCCCAGGCGGACGCGTTCGGCGCGGCCGAGCTGAGCCGGGCCGCCGACATCGTCAACACCGGGCTGACCGAGATGCGCGGCAACGCGGCGCCCCGGCTGCAGCTGGAGCTGATCTGCGCCCGGGTGATGCTGCCGGGCGCCTACAGCGACGAGCTGTCGCTGCAGGCACGGCTGGACAAGCTGGAGCGACGGGCGGCGGCGGGCGGGTTCGCCGCGACGGTGGCGGCCCCGGTGGGCATGCCGATGACGGCCCCGGCGGCGGTTGCCCCGGCGGCGGCCGCGCCGGTGGGCGAGGTGCCGGTGGCGCCCGCCCCGGCCGCGGCACCGTCGCAGTCAGATCCAGACCACTCACCCAGGCGAGTTAATGCCGAGACTCCAGCAGGGGCCTCGCGGTCGCAGACGGGAGGGTGGCGGGTGGCGGGGGGCGTC
>NZ_JBHXTL010000121.1:0-29910 GCF_042677365.1 Kitasatospora sp. NPDC127116 | reverse complement strand
GAACAGTGACATACTCCACTGCCGGCCGCTCCCGGCCGGGCCGTCCCGCGCGCGTCGGGGGCGGGTCTCAGACCGTCGGCCGTGCGGCGGTGAAGTCGCGCAGGACGGCCCAGACGGCGGCGGGCTGCTCCTCCTGGGCGAAGTGCCCGGCGTCGGCGACCACCGCGGTGGCGAGTTCGCGGACGCCCGCGGCGCGGAAGCCCCGGGCGTAGGCCTCGATGTCGCCGCCCTCGCGGTCGCCGCGGACGTACAGCAGCGGTGTGCCGGCCGGGACGGCGGCGGCCTCGGCGTTGTCCCGGGCGTCCTGGGGGAAGGCGCGGTACAGATCGAATCCCGCGGTGAGCGCGGCGGGGCTCGCGTAGGCGGCGGCGTGCGCCGCGCGGGATTCGGGGGTGATCCGGGCGGGGTCGGCCGACAGCACGTCGTAGAAGTGGTCGAAGTAGGCCGCCTGCCGGCCCTGGACGAGGGTCTCCGGCAGGTCGGGCACCGCGTGCAGGCCGAAGTGCCAGATGTACGGGTTGCGCAGCACCTCGTTCCACGGGTCGACGCCGGGGATCACGGTGTTCATCACGACGACGCGCTCGACGCCGGTGAACCTCCGCAGGTAGGCGTAGGCCGCCATCCCGCCGGCGTCGTGGCCCACCAGGGTGGTGCCGGTGAGACCGAGTTCCCGGACCAGTGCGTGGACCGTCCCGGCCAGCCGGCGCTTCGACCCGCCCTCGACCGCCCCGGTGGAGCCGCCGATCCCGGGCAGGTCCACGGCGATGGTCCGGGCCTCGCCGCCGGCCGCCTCCATCACCCCCAGCCAGGTCCGCCAGGACTCCGGCCAGCCGTGCAGGAACAGGAAGGGACGGGCGTCGGCGGGGCCGGACTCCACCACGTGGAGCGAGCGGTCGCCGACGGCCACGGTCGAGTGGCGCAGCTCAATAGACATGATTCATGTCTATCAAACGACATGAGGCATGTCCATTGACTAGGCTGGCCCCATGAGCGGCGACAACGACCGGCCGGACGCACCGGACGCACCTGGCGCGCCGGACGCACCGGAGCGACCGGCCTTCGAGCGCGGCACCGGCTTCCTGCTGGCGCGGCTGGGATCCCTCACGGCCCGCTCCTGGGCGGCCTTCCTCGGCGAGCACCGGCTGACCCAGGGCCAGTACGCCGTGCTGGTCGCCCTCGACCGGCACGGTCCGGTGGTCCAGCGGCGGCTGGCCGAACTCGTCGCCGTGGACGCCCGCAACCTCGTCCCGGTCCTCGACCAGCTGGCTGACCGGCAGCTCGTCGAACGCCGTCCGCACGACACCGACCGGCGCCGCCGCGTCGTCACCCTGACGGACCGGGGGAGCGCCCTGGTCGGGACGATCGCGGCCGCGGCCGCCGCCGAGCAGGAGCGGTTCCTCGGCGCCCTGACCGCGGCCGAACGCCGGCACCTCAACGGGCTGCTCCAGCGGCTCTACGCCGCGCACGTGCCGGCCGACGGCCCGGCGTAGGGCCGGCCGCCGCTCCGCCGCGGCCCCCTCGTCGCCCCCTCGCCACTCAGGCGTGCCGGACGAGGGCGACCGGGCACACCGCGTGGTGGATCGCGGCGTGCGCCACCGGGCCGAGGTGGGCGCCGAACAGGGTGCGGCGGGTGCGGCGGCCGACCACGAGCAGCCGGGCCCCCTCCGCCGCGTCCACCAGGTCGACGGAGCGGCTGCCCTGGATCAGATCGGCGGTCACCGACACCTCGGGGTGGCGCTCCCGCCAGGGGGCCAGCTGCCCGGCGAACCGGTCCCGGTCGACGGAGGAGAGCTCGCCCAGCCCGCCGACGGCCTGGAGCGCCGTGTACTGGCTGGAGACCGGCGGCGACCAGACGTGCACCACCCGCAGCGGGGCCCGGCGCCGGGCGGCCGCGTCGAAGGCGAAGGCCAGCACGTCGTCCATCGGGCGGGTCAGGTCGAGGCCCACCAGCACCGGGCCGTCCGACTCGACCGCCTCCGCCCGGACCAGCACCACCGGACAGCTCGCCCGGCGCAGCACCTCATGGCTCACCGAGCCGACCAGGAAGCCGCGCACCGCGCCCAGCCCGCGCGAGCCCAGGACGAGCAGGCCGGCCGAGTTCCCGGCCGCCTCCAGCGCCTCGGCCGGATCGGTCGGGACGATCGCCGAGGTGACCGGCCCGACGCCGGCCAGCGGGCGCAACTCATCGGCCCGGAGGGCGAGTTGGTCCAGCGCGTGCCGGTAGGTCTCCTCGCTGCCGACCACGTCGTGGTGCGGCCACGGCCAGGCCTGCAGGAGATCGAGCGGGCAGCCGCGGCGCTGCGCCTCGCGGGCGGCCCACTCGGTGGCGGCGCGGCTCTCGGGGGAGCCGTCGAATCCGGCGACGACGGGTGCGGTCATGGTCTGCTCCTCATCCGCGCAGCGCGTCCAGGGCGGCGTTCAGCCGCCGCGCCGCCTCCTCGGCGACCTCGCCCAGCCCGCCGCCCGGGCCGGCCAGTGTGACCATGGTCTGCGGGTCGACGGCCTCCACCACCGTGGCCCCGCCGTCCGCCCGGACCACCACGTTGCAGGGCAGCAGCAGCCCGATCCGGCGGTCGGCCTGGAGGGCGCGGTGGGCGAGGGCGGGGTTGCAGGCGCCGAGGATCAGGTAGTCCTCGATCTCCGCGCCGATCTTCTCGCGCAGCGTCGCCCGGACGTCGATGGTGGTCAGGACGCCGAAGCCCTGCTCCTTGAGCGCGGCGGTGACCGTCTCCACCGCCTGCGCGAACGGCCGGTCGAGCCGTACGCCGAGACCGTAGTCCATGGTTCCTCCAGAAGAATCCGGGCGGCCCCAGTATCGGCGGACGCCGCGCCCGCCGCCTCCCGGAGCGAGCGGCGGCCCGTTGTCGGTGGCCGCGCCTACGCTCGGGCCGTACTGCTTCCGGGGAGGGTGTGGTGAAGGTGCGCAGGCCGGTCGACGGCGAGGTCCGGGTCCACTACGGACAGATCTACGTGGAGAGCGACCCCGACGGCCCCGGGCCCGATCTGGCGAAGGCGTTCGCGGGCCAGCGTGCGGGGCTCTGCGGCGCGGCCGTCCCCGGGTTGCTCTGGCTGACCACCGGGCTGCACACCGGTGCCGTCGGCTTCACCGTCGAGGTGCACGAGCAGGCCCCGCCGCTGGACCACGAGTGGGAGGACGTGGTCGAGACCTCCTTCCGTCCGGCCACGGACCGGTGCCTGCTGGTGGAATGGGGTGGCGGCACCGTCCGGGAGCTGGACCTGGCGGAGACCGATCACCGGGTGCGCTACTGCGCCCGGGGCATCGACGAGGGGCACCGGCGGGACACCCGGGCGTCCGGTGAACCGCGGGCGGACCGCTACGCGCTCCAGTTCTGGCCCGCCCGGCCCGAGCCGGACCGCGTCCTGCGGCAGACCTCGCGGACAGCGGCGTACTGGCACGACTACGCCCGGCGGCTGCCGCCGCCCCCCACGCCCGAGGAACGCGCCGCGGAGGAGCTCCGGTCCCGCCGCGCCCGGGAACGCGCGGAACAGGAGAACCGGGCCGCCGCCGAGTCGTGGGAGTGGGGCGGACGGCGGCCGAGCGAGGCCCTGCGCGAGCTGGCCGGCCAGGTGCGGGGCCTGCTGGAGTTCGACGCACCCCTGCTGCACGCCCTGGACGACGCCGGCCCGCGGGTCCAGCGCTCGGTGGCGCGGTTCGCGGCCCGGCGCGCCTGCACGGCGGCCGGGCTCGCCGGGCTCGACTGGGTCGCCGCCGCGCTGACCGCCCTGGACGAGGGGCGCCCGCTGCCGCCGCCCTTCGACGACCCGGCCGGGCCCTGGCAGGCCCTGGCCGACGACCCGCGCGTCCCCGTCCGGACGGTCCGCCGGGCCGTCGCGCCGGAGCGCGAGCCCTTCCGCCCGCCGCACGCGGACCCGAACGCCCCGCGGCCGATGTCCGTGCCCGTGCGGCGGCAGGCGTTCTTCTCCGTGACGGCCCTGGATCGGCCGGAGCACCCGGAGACATCGGTCGCGGTGCCGTTGGTCGCGGCGCCGTCGGTCGCGAGGACGTCGCCGGTCGTCACCCGCACCGCCCGCCTCGGCCCGCTCGACCCCGACCGGCCGCTGTCGCAGCCGCACCTGGCGCTGCCCGCCCTGCTCGGCGCGGCCGGGCCGGACCCGCTGCGGGCCGCGGTCGACGCGGTGTTCGCGGCGGTGGCGACGTACGGCGGGGACCACCGGACGCTGTTGGCGGAGGTTCGGGCGGTGCTGGCGGAGCACCGCTGACCGGCTGCTGCGGTGGGGTGCCGGGGTGGTACCGCGGTACTACGGGCGCGCCGATGATCGGACTCCGGTACCACGGATCGGAGCCGACTCCGCACGTAGCGTGGTGCACGAGGGCGGCCGGACGGACCGGCCCCGGAGCACAGAGGTGAGCGATGATCGAGGCGCACCGGCTGACGAAGCGGTACGGGGAGAAGACGGCCGTGGACCAGCTGGACTTCACGGTCCGGCCGGGGACGGTGACGGGCTTCCTCGGGCCGAACGGCGCGGGCAAGTCCACCACGATGCGGATGATCGTCGGGCTGGACGCCCCGACCAGCGGTTCGGTGAGGGTCAACGGCCGCCGCTACGCCGAGCATGCGGCGCCGCTCCAGGAGGTCGGCGCGCTGCTGGAGGCCAAGTCGATCCACCCGGGCCGCTCGGCCTTCCACCACCTGATGGCTCAGGCCCACACCCACGGCATCCCGCGCCGACGGGTCGAGGAGGTCATCGGGCTGACCGGGCTGTCGTCGGTGGCCCGCAAGCGCGCCGGGGCGTTCTCGCTCGGCATGGGCCAGCGGCTCGGGATCGCCTCGGCCCTGCTGGGCGACCCGGCCACGGTGATGCTGGACGAACCGGTCAACGGCCTCGACCCCGAGGGCGTGCTGTGGATCCGCAACCTGCTCACCTCGCTCGCCGCCGAGGGCCGCACCGTCTTCGTCTCCTCGCACCTGATGAGCGAGATGGCCCTGGTCGCCGACCACCTGATCATCGTCGGCCGGGGCCGGCTGCTGGCCGACACGACCGTGCAGGACCTGGTCCGCCAGGCCGGCGGCGACGTGGTCAAGGTGGTCAGCGCCGACCCGGCCCTGCTGCGCACCGCGCTGGCCGGCCCCGGTGTGGAGGTCACCGGCCGGGCGGGCTCGGAGGAACTGCTGGTCAGCGGACGCACGGCCCGCGAGATCGGCCTGGCCGCCGCCGAGCGGGGCATCGCCCTGTTCGAACTCACCCCGCGGACGGTCTCCCTGGAGGAGGCGTTCATGGACCTGACCCGCGACGCCGTCGAGTACCACGGCACGACCACCACCGCCGCCGGCGCCCCCGCCGGCGAGACCCCGAGGAGTGCGGCATGACCACCATCGCACCGAGCCCGATGCCCGCCTCCGGCGACCTGCGGCCCACACACCCCGCGTACCGGGTGACGGCGGTGCGGGTGCTGCGTTCCGAGTGGGCGAAGCTGTGGTCGCTGCGCTCCACCTGGATCACCCTCGGGCTGGCCCTGCTCTTCCTGGTCGGCTTCGGCCTGATCGCCGCCTACCAGTTCAAGTCACGGATGACCTCCGGCCGTCCGATGGACCGGGACTTCGCGAGCGCGAGCACACTGAGCCTCTCCCTGTTCGGCACCAACTTCGCCCAGCTGGCCCTCGGCGTCCTCGGTGTGCTGGTCGCCGCCGGGGAGTACTCGACCGGCATGATCCGCTCGACCCTGGCCGCCGTGCCGCGCCGACTGCCGGTGCTCTGGTCCAAGGCCGCCGTGTACGGGCTGATCGCGCTGGTGCTCGGCACCGTCGGGGTGTTCGCGGTCTTCGTCGCCGACAGCGGCGTCCTCTCCGGCACCCGGGTGGCGATGACCCTCTCCGACGCCGGGGTGGTCCGCGGCCTGCTGGGCGCCGGGCTCTACCTCGCGCTGGTCGGTGTGATCGGCGTCGCGCTCGGCGCGCTGCTGCGCTCGGTGGCCGGCGGCATCGCGGTGCTGGTGGCCACGCTGATGCTGGTCCCCGGGCTGACCTCGCTGCTGCCCAGCGCCTGGCAGAGCCACCTCAGCCCCTACCTGCCCAGCCACGCGGGCGAGGCGATGTTCGCCCTGCACCACGACTCGACCACGCTCTCGCCGACGGTGGGGCTGGCCGTCTTCCTCGGCTGGATGGTCCTCGCCCTCGGCGCGGCGGCCGTGCGGCTGGTGCGCACCGACGCCTGAGAGACTCGGAGCGGAGACGATCCATCGCGGCGCCGGGACCAACCGGCGCCGCACCCACGACCTCGACAGCCCGGCCGACCAGGGAGGTGCCACCGGTGAGCGAGCACGCCACCACCACGAGCCCGTTCGCGGCCGGAGGTGTCCGGGCCGACGACCCCCGGGCCTCCGACCCCCGAGCCGGTGACCCCCGGGCCACCGACGCGGGGGCCGCCGACGTCCTGTCCGGCCACCCGCTGTTCGCCCGCCTGGCCCGAATCGGCCAGCGGCTTCGACAGGGGGACCGCGACCGCCCCTGGGCGCTGGACGCCGCGGTGGTGGCCCTCGCCTTCCTGCTGTTCTGCCTGCCCGACCTCTTTCCCGGTCACGTCGAGGCCGGCGGGCGCGAGCACCGGATCGTGCTCGCCCGGCTGCCGCTGCCGCAGACCCTGGCCCTGCAGGCCGGCCTGGTGCTGCCGCTGCTGTGGCGCCGCCGACGGCCCACGGCGGCCTTCGCCACGATCATGGCCGTCTTCGTCCTGCAGTGGTCGCTGGACGTCGGTCTGCGCGCCGACGCCGCCCTGCTGGTCGCCCTCTACAGCCTGGCGCTGCACGGCCGGCTGCGGCACCTGGCGTGGTCCTGTGCGGCCATGGCGGTGGCCGTCGCGCTGGTCGCGGTGGCCGTCTCCGGTGCTGGGCTGCCGGTCGGCGACGCCCTGTTCTTCCTGTTCAGCGCCGCGACGGCGGCCGTGGCCCTGGGCATCGCGGTGCGCGTGCGGCGCGCCCAGCTCGCCGGGCTGCGGGAGCGGGCCGCGCGGCTGGAGATCGAGCGCGACCAGCGCAGCCGGCTGGCCACCGCGACCGAACGTGCCCGGGTGGCCCGGGAGATGCACGACATCGTCGGCCACAACCTGTCCGTCATCGTCACGCTGGCCGACGGCGGCGCGTACGCGGCGCAGGCCAACCCCGAACGCGGCAGGGAGGCCCTGCTGCTGATCGGGGACACCAGCCGGCAGGCGCTCGGCGAACTGCGGCGGATGCTCGGCGTGCTGCGCGACCAGGGAGACCAGGCCGCCGAGTACACGCCGCAGCCCGGCATCGCCGACCTCGACGGGCTGTGCGCCCGGATCCGCGCCGCCGGCCCTCAGGTGGTGTACACGGCCGCCGGCGCCCTGGACCGACCGGACCGCGGGGTCCAGCTGATGGCCTACCGCATCGTCCAGGAGGCGCTCACCAACGCCCTCAAGCACGCGGGGCCCGAGACCCGCGCCCATGTGACGCTGACCGTCGACGCCGAGCGGCTGCGGATCCGCGTCGAGGACACCGGCCGGCCCGGCGGCCCCCGCTGGCACGGTCGCACGGACGGGTACGGCCACGGCCTGGCCGGGATGCGCGAACGCGCGGCCCTGTACGGCGGCACCGTCACGGCTGGTCCCGTCCCCGGTGCAGGATGGACCGTGGAGGCCGTTCTGGACCTCACCCCCGGGCCGGACCCCACCTCCGGCGCGGACCCGACCGGCGCGGGCCCCACCGCGGACCCCGGCCCCGGAGCGGGCCCGGGCCCCGGAGCCGGCCCGGACCTCACCCCCGACCCGACAGGCGGCCCGACGTGACCACCGTCCTCATCGTGGACGACCAGCCCTTGCAGCGTTACGGCTTCCGGATGCTGCTGGAGAGCCAGCCCGACACCGAGGTGGTCGGCGAGGCGGCCCACGGCGGCGAGGCCGTCCGGCTGGCCGCCGACCTGCGCCCCGACGTCGTCCTGATGGACATCCGGATGCCCGGCATGGACGGGATCGAGGCCACCCGCCGCATCGTCGCGACCGGCGGGCGCTCCCGCATCCTGGTGCTGACCACCTTCGACCTCGACGAGTACGCGCACGCCGCGCTGCGCGCCGGTGCCAGCGGCTTCCTGCTCAAGGACGCCCGTCCGGAGGAACTGCTGGCCGGCATCCGCGCCGTCTCCGGGGGCGACGCCGTGGTCGCCCCCGCGATCACCCGGCGGCTGCTCGACGCCTACGCCCACCGCCTGCCGGTCCGCCCGCCCGGCGCCGAGCCCGTCGCGGATCCGCGGCTGGACGCCCTGACCGATCGCGAGCGCGAGATCCTGGTCGCCATCGCCCACGGCTGGTCCAACAACGAGATCGCCCAGCGCCTGGTGCTGGCCGAGTCGACCGTCAAGACGCACGTCAGCCGGGTGCTGTCGAAGATCGGTGCCCGGGACCGCGTCCAGGCCGTGATCTTCGCCTACGACCGCGGTCTGACCCGCCCCAACCCGCCCGTCTGACCGGCCCGGGGCGGGGCCCCGCGCCCGGGGCCCGGCCCCGCGCCTGCGGGGCCGCCACGGGGCCTGCGGGGCCGCTGCCTCATGCGCCCGGGACAACAGGTGGCGCAGACTGCAGAGATCCGGAGGTGCCCGGCGACGAGAGGGCGGACATGGCTGCGGACAGCACACACAGAGCCTGGTGGCGGCCACGGTCCGGTCCGGCGGAGCGGCAGCTGTCCGCGGCCGGGCTGTGCGCGCTCGTCTGCCTGGTGGCCGGCGGCCTGTGGGCCGGGTACGTGGTGAGCCACCTCGGAACGCCCGGGATCTCCACACCCGCCCGTCTCCTACCGGTTCTCGGCTACGGCCTGGCGTCCGTCGCCGGCGGGGTGCTGCTGCACGCCCACCGGCCCGGGAACCAGCTCGGCTGGGTGCTGCTCGTGTACGGGGCGACGCTGATCGTCCCGCTCGCCGCGCAGACCCCGCTGTGGGTGGAGGGGGGCGGCCCCCACGTGGTCGGGGCCGTGGTGGTCCTGGTGTCGGTGGGCTACGCGGTCAGTGCCACCCTGTGGCACGCGCTGCCGCTGTGGTTGCCGAACGGGACGCTGCCGAGCAGGTGGTGGTGGTTCGCGATCGCCGCCGTGGGCCTGTGGAGGCTGGCCCCGGCCGGCTACTCCTTCTCCGACGCCACCGTGTTCGGCCGGCCCAACCCGTTCGCCGGCAGCGCCTTCGCGAACTGGCTGGGGGCGCTCGACGACCGGCTGCTCGACGCCCAGCTCGTGGTGTACGTCGTGCTGACCGTCCTGGTGGTGCTCGTCCCGCTCGCCCGCATCCGCGGGGTGTCGCGGCGTCGCCGGCAGAACGTCCTGATCGCCCTCGGCGTGTACCTGCTGTGGGGCGGAGCCGAACTCGGCTACTTCTTCGACCAGAGCACGCCCTCGTACATCGCGTTCGCCGTCACGTCGGCACTGTGGACGATCACCCTGGCCGCCGTCGTGGTCCGGGACGGCTCCTGGCGGCTCGACCGGGCGGCCCGGCGGGTCCTGGTCGGCCTGCTGGTGGCCGCCGGGCTGGCGATGGTGTTCGTGGTGGTGGCCTGTCTGCTCTCCACCATGCTGATGCCCGGCCGCGGCCTCGGGGCCCTGGTGGTGGTCGCCGCGGTCTTCCTACTCGCGATCGGCCTGCCCCGGGGCGTGCGCGGGGCCTCCGGCCTCGTCGACCGCTGGTACTACGGCTCGCGCGCGCAGCCGTACCAGGTGCTGCGCAGTCTCGCCGGGAGGGTCAGCCAGACCGTCGACCCGCAGGAGGTGCCGGCCGTGCTGTGCCGTACCGTCAGCGACGAACTGCGGCTGCCCGGCGTGGAGTTGACCGTCTCCACGCGCAGCGGCGAACGGCCGCTGGCCGCCGTCGGGGAGCTCTCCGGCAGTGGCGAGGGCTTCCCGCTGGTGCACCGGGGGGACCAGATCGGCCGGCTCACCGTCGCCCCGCGGCAGGGCCAGCGGGTGCTCGACGACAGCGACCGCGACATCCTGCGCTCGCTCGCGGACCAGGCCGCGCCGGCCGTCGCCTCGCTCCAGCTGATGGAGGACCTGCGGGCCAGCCGCGAGCGGATCGTCGCGGCCCGCGAGGAGGAGCGCCGCCAGCTGCGCCGGGACATCCACGACGGCCTCGGCCCGATGCTGGCCGGCCTGCGGCTGCGTCTGCAGGCCGCCGCCGCGGTGGACGACCCGGCGCTCTTCTCCAGCGTGCTGGACCGGGTCGCGGACGACCTCGCCTCGGCGGTCCGGGAGGTCCGGCGGATCACCGACCGGCTCGGGCCCACCGCGCTGGGCGACTACGGCCTGTCCCTGGCGCTGAGCCGCCTCGCCGAGACCTTCAGCGGCCCGGACCTCGCCGTCACCACCAGGCTCGAGCCCGACCCGCTGCCGGCGCTGCCCGCCGCCGTCGAGGTCGCGGTCTACCGGATCACCGCGGAGGCGCTCAACAACGTGCTGCGCCACGCGCAGGCGGCCAGCGCCACGGTGTCCGTCCGGGCGGAGCCCGGGCGGCTGGTGCTCGACGTCGAGGACGACGGGCAGGGCCCGGGCCACGGGCTTCCCGTGCACCCGGGAGTGGGACTGCAGTCGATGTCCGAGCGGGCCGCGGAGATCGGCGGCAGCTGCACCGTGGACGCCCTGCGGCGCGGTACCCGGGTGCACGCGGTGCTCCCGCGCCGGCCCGCGGGCCGGTGACCGGCGAGCGGCCCGTCCGCAGCGGTCCGGTGCGGTGGGTGCGGCGAGGGCGCCGTGTGCACCCGCGGTGCGGGCGCCCGGCACGTGGAAGGGCCCCCGGCGCGACGGGTGACGGCCGGGGGCGGGACGGGAATTCCAGGAATAGGGGATACGGGGAAGAGGGGGTCAACAGACGTTCGGGGGTGTGCAGCGACCGTGGCTGGTGCCGGTCGTGCCGGAGCTGGGGCCGTGGGGCCGTTCCGCTCCGGGGGCGCTCTCGGCGCCGGAGATCCGGCACCTGCACGCCCTGGCGGCGGCGACGATGCTCACCACGGCGAAGACCGCGGCGGCGCCGGCGGCTGCCAGCGCCATGCCGGCCGTTCTTTCGGTCATGGGGTCCTCCACGGGGTTCCGCAGGCGGGTCCACTTCGACCTGCTCCTCCATGCCACCGCCGGTCCCGCCCCAGCCGCATGGGGCCACGGTCCTGTCCCGGTCCTGTCGTGCGGAAGGGGTGCGCCGGGGGCGGCGCGGGTCCGGGCTCGGGGAGCCTCTTCTCGAAGCGTATCGAGGGGGAAACCCATCGCAACTCGAACACCAGAACGGATCGTGCGGCCGGGGGCGACGCCGGGAACGGGTTCGTTCACTAACATCGACAGTGGGGTCCAGGTGATCTCCGCGACAGGGGAAGTGCTTCACCGTTCGCGCGGCCGGCCCGGGACCTTCCCGGGAACGGCGGCCGAACGCGTGGAGCGACGGGACCGAGGAAAGGCGACTGAAGAAGGTGCGCAACCATGACCGCTGAGACGGACACCGGGCACGGGCCGGTGACGGGCGCCCCGCTGCGGCGGCGCGGCGAGGCGCTGGAGAGCGCCATCTACGAGGCGGTCCTCCAGCAGCTCACCACCGACGGCTACGCCCGGCTGACCATGGAGGGGGTGGCCGCCGCCGCGCAGACCGGCAAGGCCGCGCTCTACCGCCGCTGGTCCTCCAAGGAGGAGCTGGTCAAGGACGCGCTGCGGGCCAGCCTGCCGCCGTCCGGCCCGGCCCCCGACACCGGCAGCCTGCGCGGGGACCTGCTGGAGGTGGTCACCAGGCTGCGCGCCGCGATGGTCAGCGAGATCGGCGCCGCCGTGCGGGCCGTCATGAGCGAGCTCGACCACCAGCGGGCGCACGCCTTCCTGGAGATCGTGCTGGAGCGGGTCGTCCAGCCGACGACCGCGCTGATCGCCGAGGTGCTGGACCGCGGCACCACCCGCGGCGAGGTCCGGCCCGGGGCGGTCACCCCGCTGGTCACCGACCTGGTGCCGGCGCTGATGCTGTACCGGATCAAGATGTGCGGCGGGGACGCGGTGCGGCTCGATCCGGCGGAGATCGTGGACGAGCTGCTGCTGCCGATCGTCCGTCCCTGACGGGCGCGCGGACCGGGCCACGGCCGCTGCCGTCGGCCATCAGCGTTAACGGTCGCCTCGCCTGGCCCGCCTGCTGGCGTGCCTGGTGAAGCGGCCGAGCCTGTTCGCGCTGAAGTGGTGGCACCAGTTCCCACCCCGGCCGGAGAGAAGCCCATGAGAATTTCCCGTACGGTGACCGCCACGGCCGCCGTCGTCGCCCTGGTCACCGTGGTGTGCGGCGGCTGCTCCAGCAGCAAGAAGTCGACACCTGCGGCAAGCCCGACCTCCGCGGCGACCTCCGCGGCGAGCCCCTCCGGCAGTCAGTCCGCCGAAGCGACCCCGACGGGGAGCGCGAGCCCGAGCCCCTCCGCCGGAGCCGGCGGTGCGGCCGCCACGGTCTCGGCAACCACCGTCGGCAAGTACCAGAACATCCTGGTCGACGCCCGAGGCAAGACGCTCTACCTGTTCGAGGCGGACACCTCGCCCACCTCGACCTGCTACGACGCCTGCGCCACCGCCTGGCCCCCCGCCCTGACCACCGGCACCCCCACCGCCGCCAACGGCGTCGACCAGGCCAAGCTCTCCACGAGCACCCGCAAGGACGGCACGACCCAGATCGTCTACAACGGCCACCCGCTCTACTTCTTCGAGGGCGACACGGCGCAGGGCGACACCAACGGCGAGGAGTCCAGCGCCTTCGGCGCCACGTGGTACGTGGTCAACACCTCGGGCAACAAGGTCGAGGGCGGCTGAGCGGATGAACGGCGTCGAACGGCCGTCCCGCCCTCGGCGGGCCTCCGGCCTCCTGTGGGCATCGCTGCCGGTGGCCGTGACGGCCGGCCTCTTCTGGTACGGCCGGGCGCACACTCCCGACTACGCGAGCAGCCTCTTCGGCCGCCGGTTCGACGACGCCAACCAGCTCAAGGCCCAGCTCGGCACCGCCCTGCTGGGCCTCGCGCTGGCCCAGCTCCCGCTGGCGCTCTGGATGTACGGCCGGCTGCCCGGCCTGCCCACCGCCCCCCGGTCGGTCCGGACCGGGCACCGGCTGGTCGGCCTGGCCGCGTTCCTGCTGTCCCTCCCGATCGCCTACCACTGCCTCGGGGCCTACGGCGTGCAGCTGACGGACAGTCGGATCGCCCTGCACTCGTTCGCCGGATGCTTCCTCTACGGCGCGTTCGTCGCCAAGGTCATCGTGGTCCGCCACCGCCGGCTTCCCGGCTGGGCCCTGCCCACGGCAGGCGGCGCCCTGCTCGTCCTGATCGCCCTGCTCTGGTACAGCGCCGCGCTCTGGCGCCTCAACGGCTACCACGTGCCAGGTCTGTGAGCCGTCCCCGGCGGCCCTTGTACCTCCGGACCGCCCCGCCGAGCACCGGCTCGGCGGGGCGAAATGATCAGGACCTCGAATCACCGACACGTCCGGGATCCCGTAGGGCGCCGCCCGGGCCCTCGGACGTCCGGGCCCGGACTCCTGCGGGGGCTCAGGCCCCGCTGTGGCGGAGCATGTCCTCGCGCTCGACGACCTTGACCCGCTCGCGCTGCTCGGCCTCGCCGAGCGCGCGCTCGTGGGCGTCCAGCAGCTTCCAGCCCTCCCAGGTGGTGAAGCGGACGCCCTGGGCGCGCAGGTGCTGCTCGACGGCCGCCGGGTCCGGCTCGACGGCGCCGGGCAGGCGGTCGGCGGCGTGGTCGTCCAGCAGGCAGGCGACGGTCTCGTTGGCGTCGCCCTTGGTGTGGCCGATCAGGCCGACCGGGCCGCGCTTGATCCAGCCGGTGACGTACGTGGCGGTGCGGTGCGAGCCGTCGCCGTCCAGGACCCGTCCGGCCTGGTGCGGAACGGTGCCCGAGGCCGGGTCGAAGGGCAGCTTGGGCAGCTCGTCGGAGTAGTAGCCGACCGCGCGGTAGACCGACTGCACGTCCCAGTCGGTGAAGCCGCCGGTGCCGCGCACATTGCCGGTGCCGTCCAGCTCGGTGCGCTCGGTGCGCAGGCCGACCACCCGGCCGTCCTCGCCGAGCACCTCCACCGGGGACTCGAAGAAGTGCAGGTACACCCGGTGCGGGCGGTCGCCGACGTCGCGGATCGCCCAGTTCTCCAGCGTCGAGGCGACCAGGTCCACGTGCTTGACCGAGCGGCGCTCGGCGATCGAGCCCTCGTCGTACTCGATGTCCTCGGGGGCGACGATCACCTCGATCGTGGGGGAGTGGTCCAGCTCGCGCAGCTCCATCGGGCTGAACTTGGCCTGGGCGGGGCCGCGGCGGCCGAAGACGTGCACCTCGACGGCCCGGTTGCGCTTCAGGCCCTCGTGCACGTTCGGCGGGATCTCGGTGGGCAGCAGTTCGTCGGCGGTCTTGGCGAGCACCCGGGCGACGTCCAGGGCGACGTTGCCGACGCCGAGGACGGCGACCTTCTCGGCCTCCAGCGGCCAGGTCCGGGGCACGTCCGGGTGGCCGTCGTACCAGGAGACGAAGTCGGCCGCGCCGTAGGATCCGTCGAGGTGGATGCCGGGTATGTCCAGGGCGCGGTCGGCCGTCGCGCCGGTGGAGAACACCACGGCGTCGTAGAAGCGGTGCAGGTCGTCCAGGGCGAGGTCGTTCGGGTAGTCGACGTTGCCGAACAGCCGGACCTGGGGCTTGTCGAGCACCTGGTTCAGGGCGGTGACGATGCCCTTGATGCGCGGGTGGTCGGGCGCGACCCCGTAGCGGATCAGGCCGAACGGAGCGGGCATCCGCTCGAACAGGTCGATCGAGACACCGGGGTCCTGGGCGGCGTCGGACTTCAGCAGGGCGTCCGCGGCGTAGATGCCGGCGGGGCCGGCTCCGACGATCGCGACTCGGATCGGGCGGGGCATGACGAGTGGTCCTCCGGTCGGGCGCGATGCAACAAAGGTTAGCCGAACCTTTGTAGCAAACCCTACGGATGACCTGCGAAGTAGGCGGTGGTGATCTATGGGGCCATAGGCCCGGCCTATGCCCCCGGGTCGGCGGCCCGGGCGGCGGCGGAGGCCTCGAAGAAGCGCAGCAGCTCCACCGGGAACGGCAGCACCAGCGTCGAGTTCTTCTCCGCCGCGACCTCGACCACGGTCTGGAGCAGCCGCAGCTGCATCGCCGCCGGGGTCTCGCTCATCCTGCTCGCCGCCTCGGCGAGTTTGGTGGCGGCCTGGAACTCGCCGTCGGCGGTGATGATCCGGGCCCGGCGCTCACGGTCCGCCTCGGCCTGGCGGGCCATCGAACGCTTCATCGAGTCCGGCAGGCTGACGTCCTTGATCTCCACCCGGTCGATCTGCACGCCCCAGCCGGTGGCCGGGCTCTCCAGCATCACCTCCAGCCCCTGGTGCAGGTTCTCCCGGCCGGAGAGCAGGTCGTCCAGCTCGCTCTTGCCGATGACGGAGCGCAGCGAGGTCTGGGCGACCTGGAGCATGGCGAAGGAATAGTTCTGGACGTCCACGGTGGCCCTGACCGGATCCACCACCCGGAAGTACAGCACCGCGTCGACACTCACCGAGACGTTGTCCTTGGTGATGCCCTCCTGCGCCGGAACCGGCATGGTGACGACCTGGACGTTGACCTTGCGCATCCGGTCCAGCACCGGCAGCAGCAGACTCACACCCGGCTGGCGGACCTGCCCGCTCACCCGGCCGAGTCGGAACACCACACCGCGCTCGTACTGCTGGACCACCCGCACACCGGTCGCCAGCCAGAGCAGGAGCACCACGGCGACGATCACGACAACTGCCACGATTCCGGCCTCCCCCGTCGCGGCACGGCCGGGCCGGGGACCGGAGTGGCCCCGTCGCCCGGTGCGAGCCGCGCTGGCCAGTATGCGCTCGGGCCGGGGCGGTGGACAGCGTCGTGCGCGGGTATTCCGACGGAGCGTCGGCGGGGCCGCTGCCGCGGGCCGAAGTGAGCCCTACCGGCAGCCTGTTCGGGCCGGTAGCGTCGCCGGGTGACCACGACGATCGACTCCGCGGCGGGCTCCGGCTGCGCCCGGCCGCCACTGCTGACGCGGGCACTGCTGCTGCGCTTCGTCTCCCTGCTCGGCACCTCCGTCGGGTTCAACCTGCTGCTCTCCGCCGTGCCGCTGTACGCCCAGGAGTCCGGCGGCGAGCACGCGGCGGGCCTGGCCACCGGCGCGCTGATGCTGGCCACCGTGGTCGGCGAACTGGCCACCCCGTGGCTGACCGCGCGCTTCGGCTACCGCCCGGTGCTGGCGGCCGGGTTGGTGCTGCTCGGCGCGCCCACGCCGCTCCTGGCGTGGACCGGGGGCATGGCGGCGGTGGTGACGGTCTGTCTGCTGCGCGGGCTCGGCTTCGCGGTCGCGCTGGTGGCGGGCGGGGCGCTGACCGCCGCGCTCATCCCGGCCGAGCGGCGCGGGGAGGGACTCGCGCTGGTCGGCCTGGTCTCCGGGCTGCCCGCCCTGGCCTGCCTGCCGCTCGGCGTCTGGCTGGGCCAGCACCTCGGCTGGGACTGGGTGTTCGCGATCGGGGCGGCGGCGCCGCTGGCCGCCGTCGCCTCCGTCCCGGCGCTGCCGGACCGCACCCGGGCCGACGGGCCGACGGTGGGGGTGCGGGAGGGGCTGCGCAGCGGCGCGCTGCTGCGGCCGGCCGCGGTGTTCGGCGCGACGGCGCTGGCGGCCGGGATCCTGGTCACCTTCCTGCCGCTCGCCGTGCCGTCCGCCACCGCCGTCGCGGTGGCGCTGCTGGTCCAGCCCGGCGCCGCGACGCTGACCCGCTGGCTGGCCGGGCGGTACGGGGACCGCCGGGGCTCGGCCGGGCTGGTGCTGCCCGCGCTGCTGGTCTCGGCGGCCGGGGTGCTGCTGCTGGCCGCCACGGGCAGCCCGGTCGCGGTGGTGGCCGGCGCCGCGGTGTTCGGCGCGGGGTTCGGTGTCGCGCAGAACGCGACGCTGGCGCTGATGTACGCGCGGGTGCCGCCGGCCGGCTACGGCACCGTGACGGCGCTGTGGAACGTCGCGTACGACGGCGGGATGGGGATCGGCGCGGTCGCCTTCGGGGCGGTCGCGGGCGGGACGGGCTACCCGTGGGCGTTCGTGCTCACGGCGGCGGTGATGCTCGCCGCGCTCGCCCCGGCCCGGTGGGACCGCCGCCGGGCCGGGGCGAGCACGCCCGCCCGCCGCTGAGCGGCCCGGTCCGGGTCTCTCCGGCAGCGCCCTGGCGAGCGCGGCGGCCCGGGCCCGCCCGGCGGCGTCGGGGTGCGGCGCCTCGGTCGGGCGGCGTGTCGGTCGGGTGGCACCGGCTGGTCGACCGCACGTCGGTGGCAGCGGCCGGCCCCGGGCGCGGACCGACACGCACGGGGCCGTGCTGTTGCTCGACTTGCCGCAGGCCGGGCGCTTGGATGGATCCGGCCTGGTCAACACCCGGACGCGGCCGGACGGCCCCCGGCAAGCCGAGGAGTCACCCCTGTGAACGACACCCCCGACCCCGCCGTCGTGGCCCGTCGGATCGCCGAACGGCGCGAGCAACTGGGCCTCGGCGAGGAGGCCCTGGCCCACCGGGCCTCGATGGCTCCCCGCTACCTGCGGTGCCTGCTGGAGGCCGGTCCCTCCTTCGACCCCGGGGGCTTCGTCCGGATCGCCGCCGCCCTCGACAGCACCCCCGAGGAGCTGGTGTCCGGCCGCGCCGACGCCCCGCCCGGCCAGGGCGGCCCCGGCCCGCGCCCCCGGCTGCTCGACCTCACCGAGCAGGAGTGCTGGCAGCTGGTCGGCGACCACGGCATCGGCCGGATCGCCCTGCCGGTCGAGCCGGGGCCGGTGGTGCTGCCGGTCAACTACGTGGTGGACCGGGGCTCCTTCGCCTACCGCACCGGCGAGCACGGCGCCGCCTCCCCGGAGGAGGGGGCCGCGGTCTCCTTCCAGGTCGACCACATCGACGAGTACCTCGGGCGCGGCTGGAGCGTGCTCGCCCTCGGCCCCGCGCACTACGTGGACGACCCCGCCGAACTGGAGCGCCTGGCCGGCCTGCCCGGCGCGGCCCCCTGGGCGGGCGGGGACCGGCCGCGCTGGGTGCGGATCCGCCCGGAGGAGGTCAGCGGACGGCAGCTGGTCACGGGGTGACGCACCTGCCGTCCCGCCGGGCCCGGGAGCTCCGGCAGGAGGGCGGGCGACGGGCACCGGCACGGCCCGTGGACGGGCGTCCCGATGACTGGTAAGCAGTCCGGTGGCGGCCGGGCCGTGCGGGCCGCCGTCCGGGACGTACCACCAGGAGAGCAGGGGCGATGCGCAGAATTCTGATCGTCGGCGCCGGGCAGGCCGGACTCCAACTGGCCCTGGGGCTGCAGGCCCACGGCTACGACGTGACGGTGCTGACCGACCGCGGCCCGGAGGAGGTGCGCGGCGGGCGGGTGATGTCCAGCCAGTGCATGTTCGACTCCGCGCTGCGCACCGAGCGCGCCCTCGGCCTCGACCTGTGGGCCGACCGGGCGCCCCGGATCGAGGGCCTCGGGGTGTCGGTCGCCGGACCGGAGGCGGAGCGGGCGATCGACTGGGTCGCCCGGCTGGAGGCCCGCGCGCAGTCCGTCGACCAGCGGCTGAAGATGTCCACCTGGCTGGAGCTGTTCGCCGGACGCGGCGGCCGGGTGGAGCTGCGCCAGGTGACCGCGGCCGACCTGCAGAACCTGGCCGGCTCCTACGACCTGGTGCTGGTCGCCTCCGGAAAGGGCGCGCTGGCCTCGCTGTTCGAGCGCGACCACGCGCGCTCCCCGTACGAGCGGCCGCAGCGCGCGCTGGCCGCCAGCTATGTGCACGGGCTCGGGCCGCGCCCCGAGCACGACTACCCGGCGGTGCGCTGCAACCTGGTGCCCGGCGTCGGCGAGCTGTTCATGGTGCCCGCCCTGACCGAGGCCGGGCCCTGCGACATCATGATCTGGGAGGCCCGACCGGGCGGCCCGGCGGACGCCTTCGACGGGATCCGCGATCCGGCCGAACACCTGCGAGTGACCCTGGAGTTGATGAAGACCTTCACACCCTGGGAGTACGACCGCACCCGCTCCGGCGTCGAACTCACCGACGCGGGCGGCACCCTGGCCGGGCGCTTCACCCCGGCGGTGCGCCACCCGATCGGCGAACTGCCCGGCGGCGGTTCGGTGCTGGGCGTCGCGGACGTGGTCGTCCTCAACGACCCGATCGCCGGCCAGGGCTCCAACAACGCCGCCAAGTGCGCCGCCGTCTACCTGGAGGCGATCCTCGACCACGGCGACAGGCCCTTCGACCGGGCCTTCCAGCAGGAGGCCTTCGACAGGTTCTGGCACCTCGCCGCCCCCGCCACCACCTGGAGCAACCAACTGCTCGCCCCACCGCCCCCGCACGTCCTCCAGATCCTCGGCGCCGGGGGCCGGTCGCCCGCCGTGGCCCACCGGTTCGCCAACGCCTTCGACGAGCCGGCGGACCTGGAGGAGTGGTACTTCGACCCGGCCCGGGCGGGCTCCTACCTGGCCTCGGTCGCCGTCGGCGACTGAGCGGACGCCGGGCGGACCACCGAAGGGTCAAGATCTTCCCAAGTCCCGGACAAGCGGGCACCGTTCGTGGTGGGTTCTTCTCGCCCCCGGACGGGGGTCCCGTCCGGCCCGTCACCCGGGCCCGGCGGACGACGTGGACAACGGGAGAAGACCAGTGGCGGTCGACGGGGGCAACATGGCCCAGGCTGTGATCGATACGGCGTACAACGAACGCAAGCGGCTGCACACCGGCCGCAGCCGGACCGTCGCCGTGGTCGTCTTCGGCCTGCTGATCGCACTCGGCTTCTTCCTGGCCCTGGTGGTCGGGAAGGCGGACCCGGACACCCCGCCGACCTGCGACGGCCAGACGATGACCCGGCACAGCGAGTGCCGGATCTGGTCCAGCCGCGGCGGCGGGGGCACCTACTCCTACGACGAGATGATCGACCGTCGGGAGTCCGGCAACGGGGTGTGGCGGGTGATCGGCTTCGGCGGCGCGGGCGTGGCCGCCGTCCTGATGGTCGTCTCCATCGCCAAGCTCAACCCCAACCGCCCCTGGGGCGATCCGGTCGGCGCCGCGTGCCCGCGCTGCCGGGAGCTCAACCTGCGGGAGAAGCACACCGTGCACAGCGTCACCCGGGGCCGGACCACCCACCGCTACAGCGGCATCGTCACCCTCTGCACCCCGGCCTGCGGTTTCGCCACGATCCGCCAGCGCTGACCGGCGCCGCCGCGACCCCGGGGCCGCAGGGGCCCCGAATAGGTCCTCCCGCTCCCACCGGCTACGCTCGGCCCCGTCGAACGAACGATGGGGTGGACCGAGTGGGCAGGTGGGAGCGGGCGCTGGACGCGGCCGGGGTGCGGGAGGCCGGCCTGCGGGCCGACTACGGCCGGCAGCGGCAGCAGATGGCCCGCTACCGGCGGGAGGCCGCGCTCGCCACCGAGCTGCTGCTGCCCGCGCGGATGGTCCCGCACGTGATCGCCGCCGCCGCCTTCATGCACCGCACCGACACCCTGCTCGACAGCGGCCCGCTCGCCGAACGCCGGGCGGCGTCCGCCCGCTGGCGGCAGCGGGTCACCGACGGCCTCGCCGCCGGCCGCACCGACGACCCCGAGCTGCGCCCGCTGCTGCACAGCGTCGCCGCCCACCCCGTCCTGCGGGACCGGGTGCTGGACTTCCTCGCCGCGACCGGGGCCGACCTGGACTTCACCGGATTCGCCACCGAGGAGGACTACCAGGCCTACGTGGACGGGTACTCGCTGCCCGGCTTCATGGTGGTCGCCGGCCTGATCGGCCCGGACGGCGACCAGGGCGGCTACCGCGCCGCCTGCCGCACCTTCATCGACGGCAGCCAGCGGCTCGACTTCGTCAACGACCTCGCCGAGGACCTCGCCGACGGCCGGCTGACCATCCCCGAAGAGACCCTGAAGGAGCACGGCGTCACCCGCGCCGACCTGGAGCGGGCCCGCGACCTGCCCGCCGTCCGGGCCCTGCTCGCCGCCCTGCTCGACCGCGCCGACCGCACCCTCGCCGACGGCAGGGCCGTCATCGACCGGGTGCCGCCCGCCCACCGGCCGATGGTCCGCTGCATCGTCGGCGTGGAGGAGCTCACCAGCGCCGCCGCCCGCGCCGACCTCGGCGCCCTGCTGCGCCGCTCGGCCGGTCCGGCCAAGCCCGCCGCGCTGCGCCTGCTGGCCCGCGAGTACCTCCGGGCCCGCCGCCTGCGCGGCTGACCGGTCGCCGGCCCGTGAACGCCTCCGGTCCCGGAGGCGGCGATCCGGTGTGTGCGGCCCCGGTGAGAGCCGTCGGAGCCGGTGTCCACAAACGGAACCTCCCTTTGTCGTAGGCGATCCGGCAGGTCGGTCGGCGCCCTGTCCCGAGTGGGGCGGCCTGGCTAGCATGAGCGCGCTCAGCAAGCAGGACCCAAAGACCCCAATCATTGGGAGGACCCCCATGAGTGCCGTGATGACCGACATCCGCGACGCCGGCCTGCTGGACATCGACGAGGACGCCATCGTCTTCGAGGACGAGTTCGACGCCGACCTCACCCCCGTGGCCTGCCTCGCCGACCCGTGGGTGACCTACGTCCCGACCCGCTTCCCCTGTGAGTTCAACTCCTGATCCGTCCGGATCCCGAGGCACGGCGGACCGGGGGACGGGCGGAAGGACGAGCGCCCCGCCCGACCCCGGCTCCGAGCGCGGTCAGCACGTAGGACCCAAAACTCCAATCATTGGGAGGACCCCCATGAGTGCCCTGATGACCGACATCCGCGACGCCGGCCTGCTGGACATCGACGAGGACGCCATCGTCTTCGAGGACGAGCTCGACGCCGACCTCACCCCCGTGGCCTGCATCGACGACGTGTGGGTGACCTACGTCCCGACCAGCTTCCCCTGCGAGTCCAACTCCTGATCCCTTCGGATCCCGGAGCACGGCGGACCACGGCGGACCGGGGAAGGACGCAACGATGAGCACACCGCCCGACCCCGGCTCCGCCGCGGTCCTGGGACAGGAGGAACTGCGGTGCCGGGCCGAGGAACTGGCCGCCCGGGCGCCCGGCCCGCACCGCCCGCTGCGCACCGACGGCCAGTGGTGGTACCTCCCGGACCCCCGGATGCCGGAGCTGGCCCACGGCTGGAAACTCCACCTGTCCGCCCGACCGGAGGGCTTCGCGGCCCTGCTGGACACCGTCCTTCCCATCCTGCTCGGCCGCGTCTGCGACGTGAAGTTCGCGGTGAGCGCCGCGGCACTGTGGGAACTCAACAGCGGCCGGCACGGCGCCGCCGCCGTCGGCAAGGCCGTCACGGTCTACCCCCGGCCGGAGGAAGTCCGATCCCTGGGGCTGGAGTTGGCGCAGGCACTGGCAGGCCGGGAAGGCCCCGCCGTGGTGAGCGACCGCCCCGTCCGGCCCGACGCCCCGGTGTACTACCGCTACGGGCCGTTCCGCGTCACCGACGACGAGGCGCAGGCCGGCATGGCGGGCCCGGACGGCTCGCTGTTCCCCGGACTGGCCGAGGCCCGCTACCGTCGGCCGCCGTGGGCGGACGACCCCTTCGAAGCGGCCGACGCCCCCGCCCGCCCGGCGACCACCCGGGTCGGAGCCGGCCGCTACCGGATCACCGCCGGCATCACCCGGGCGCCCAGCGGCCACGTCTACCGCGCGGTCGAACTCGCCACCGGGCGCGAGGTGGTGATCAAGCAGGCCAGGGCCTTCGTCGCCGAGGACGGCGCGGGCACCGACGCGCGCGGCCGGCTGCGGCACGAGCAGCGGGTGCTCGACGCGCTGGCCGGGATCCCCGGCGTGCCCGCACTGGTCGACTACTTCCGGCACGGCACCGACGAGTACCTGGTCAGTGCCGCCCGCGGCCGGATCGACCTGCGCCGCGAGGTGCTCACCGCCGGCCCGTACGACGCCGGTGCCGGTGCCAGTGCCCGTGCCGGTGCCGGTGCCGGGACAGCGGGCGGACGGGACTGGTGGACGCTGGCGCGCCGGCTGCTGCACGTGCTCGACGCGGTGCACTCCCGCGGCGTGGTGGTCTGCGACCTCAAGCCCGCCAACGTGGTGCTCGACCCGGACGGCCGGCCCGCGCTGGTCGACTTCGGCGTGAGCGCCCTGGCCGGCGACCGCCCCCCGGGCGCCACCGCCGGGTACGGCCTGCCGGGCGCCACCGGCGAAGACCCCACCGAGGACCACTACGCGCTGGGCGCCACCCTGCACCACGCCCTCACCGGCCTCGACCCGGTGGTGATCGACCAGGACCCGGCGACCAACCGCGACCGCACCCTCGCCTGCCTGCGCGCCGCCCTCCCGGAGCCCGGGCACCCGGCGGCGGAGCTGGTCGAGGGCCTGCTGAGCTTCGACCCGGTACACCGCGCCGCCGCGGCGGCCCGGCTGCGGGAGGGACCCCGCCCGGTCCGACGCGGTGCCCCCGGCGGACGGAGCGGCGGCCGGCCGGCCGAGGCCCTCGACCACACCGTCACCACCTGCGTCCGGATGGCCCGCGAACTGGTCGCCGCCGACCCCGGCGCGGAGCGCCCCCGGACCCTGCTCTCGCTGTACGACGGCGCGGCCGGACTCGGCCTCGAACTGCTCCAGCACCCCGAGCGCCCGGACGCCCGGGCCGCCGCCGCCGAACTGGCCCGCTGGACGGCCGCCCACCCGGCCCTCGACCACCTCGACGGCTCGCTGTACCAGGGCCGTACGGGCGTCGACCTGTTCCTCGCCGAGGCCGCCGCCGTGCTGGGCACCGAGCCCCCGCGGCCCCGCCGGTACGAGGGGACGGGCGTGGACCAGATCGGCGGCACCGCCGGCATCGGCACCGGGCACCTGCTGCTCGCCGCCCTCGACCCGGCGGCCGGAGCACACCGCGCGGCGGCGGCCGACTGCGCCGCCGACCTGGCCGGCCGGCCGCTGGACGACCTCGGGGAGGAGCCCAACCCCGGCACCGCGGCCCTGGCCGAGGGCTTCGCCCACGGCCGCGCGGGCGTCGCCCACTTCCTGCTCGCGATGCCCGACGAGGCGTCCCGGCACGCCGCCCGGCAGATCGTGGACGGACTCGCGGCCGACCTCCCGCGCATCGCCGCCGCCGCCCGCGCGCCCGGGGCGACCCGCCGCTACCTGTCCTGGTGCCGGGGCCTGGCCGGGCTCGGCACCCTGCTGGTCCAGGCCGGCCGGCGGGACGGCGACGACGCGCTGATCGCCCTGGCCGCCGAGGCGGCCGACACCTGCCGGACGCTCGCCCCGAGGACCGCGCAGGTGTTCCGCTGCTGCGGCCTCGCGGGCGTCGGGGACCTCTTCGTCGACCTCGCGGTGGCCACCGGCGAGGCCCGGCACTGGGCGGCCGCCGAGGAACTGGCGGCCCTGATCCTCACCCGGGCCGGCGGCCCGCCCGACCGGCCGCTGCTGCCCGGCCGCCGGCCGGACGCGGAGGCCCGGGCCTGGGCGGTCGGCACGCCCGGCGTCACCACCTTCCTGCGCCGCCTCGCCCGGCGCGGCGGCCCGGTGCCGGGACTGCTGCCGCTGCACTGACCGGCCCCGACCGGTCCGGGCCGAATGGTGACGCTTCGTCAGTTTCACTGTGCGGCAGAAGGATCCGTGGGCCGCCCGTCCGGGCCGCCCCCTGCCTCGGTGCCCCGGACCGTCCCGGCGGACCGCACCCGCCGATGGGGCGGGGATCCGTGAGGACTGGGGTTCCGCTTGAGTGGAAACGGTATTGAGCCGACCAGGCGCGGGCTCCGGCCAAGGTGGCGGCGGCCCGTACCGCCGCCCGCCGCCCGCCGCCTAGAGTCGCCGTCGGGCGGTGCGAAGCCCGGGTCCGAGCGACCCGCGGGCGGCGCACCCACGGGGGGCCCGGCACATCCCGCAACATCTGATCGCAGGCCCGACCTTCCGGTTCGACCGGCAGGCCTGCCAACGTGAGGGAGAACGCCATGTCCGACATCACCGCGTCCCGTGTCGAGAGCCTCGACCTTCAGGACCTCGACCTCAGCGAGCTGACCGTCACCTCGCTGCGCGACACCGTCGCGCTGCCCGAGAACGGCGCCTCCTGGGGCTCTTGTTCCTGCCAGGCCTCGTCCTCCTGCGCGCAGCCGCAGGACATGTAAGGAACAGCCCGAACCCGTCGGCCGGGCCCTTTGAGGCCGCGGCCACGGTGCCAGGAGGGACCCGGCGCGTCCACCGGACGCGCCGGGTTCGTCCCGCGTCCACAGCGCCTGCCGCGGGTCCGCAGGACCTGTCGCGCGGACCCGGTCGGGCCGACGGCGCCGCGGCCGGAACCGACCAGTCCCACGAGACGCGCCCCAGGCCCCGTCGGAGGGAACCGCCCATGCCCAACCGCGCCGCCCCGCCCCGGGACGCCCGGGCGCCGGTCCCCGCACCGGCTCCGGCCGCGTACGCCGCGCGCCACGCCCTGGTGCGCTCCACCGTGCTCGCCCGGCCCGCCCAGTCCGCCGCCACGGCGCACACCCGGGCGCTGCTGCGCGACCTCGCCGCCGCCGAGGCCGCGGCCGAGGCCCTGCGGCCGGCCCTCTGCGACGACCTGTACGCCGGCCGGGCCGGGCACGACGAGGAGTTCCACCGCAGGGTCGTGCTGCCGCTGCGCCGCGACCTGCACAACGGGCGAACGCCGCGGGCGGCGCTGCTCGACCGGCTCGCCGACCTGCCGCGCCGGATCCCGCGGCTCGCCGAGTGGCTTGAGCTGCGACGGCTGCGGGCCCGGCTGCTGGACGCGCTCGCCGACGCCGTCCCGCCCGCCCTCGCCGCCGAACGGGCCGCCCTCGCGGACATCTGCCGGGAGCCCGTCTTCACCCGGGCCGTCGCGCTCACCAGCGCCGACCTGCTGCGCGCGGTGGCCAACACCGCGGGCGCGACCGGGGAACCGCCGCGCGGCCGGGCACGCAAGGAGGAGGCGGCCGTGCTGCGGCACGCCCTGCGGGCCACCGCCAAGACCAGCCCGCTGTCCTGGTTCACCGCCGTCGGCTGGTCCTCCGAGGACGGCGAAGCCGCGGCCGGCGAGCCCCGCGCCTGCGTCCGGGAGAACCGGGCGCTGGTCACCGCGCTCGTCCAGGCCCTGCTCGACGACCCCCGCCGCAGCCGCACGCTGCCGCACCGGATGACCAGCGCGGCCCGGGTCGCCGACGGCCGGGCCCGCTACGCCCGCGCGGAGGCGCTGTTCGCGGGCGGGCGCTTCCTGGTCACCCGGGAGGAGGAGGTCGAACTCGCCGCCCGGCCCGAACTCGCCCTGCTCGCCTCGCTCGCGGCCACCCCGGCCCCGCCGGACCGGCTCGCCGCCGGGCTCGCCGAGGCCCTCGGACGGCCGGGCGGCGACCCGGGCGCGCAGCGCTTCGTGGACCAGCTCGTCACGGCCCGGCTGCTGGTGCCCACCGAACCGGTCGACCCGCAGGACCGGCACCCGCTCCGCAGCCTGGCCGGGTGGCTCCGGCAGTGGCCGCAGGACGCCGAGCTGGCCCACCGGATCGAACAACTCGACCGGCAGAACGCCGAGTTGGCCGTGACCACGGGCGAGCACCGCCCCGAACTGCTGGCCGTCCTCGCCGAGCGCTGGCGGCTGCTGCTGGCCGACGCCGGCCGGCCGGTGCCGCAGGAGGCCGCGCCGCTCAGCGTCCTCAGCGAGGACGTCCACGCGCCGGCTCCGCCGCAGCCCCGGCCGGGCGCGGCCGACCGGGCGGCGCTCGCCGAACTCACCGCGTTCGCCGAGCTGTTCGACCACGCTCACCTGATGCGCCGGGCGGCCCGGGACCGCTTCGTCGCCCGCTACGGCGTCGGCGGGGTGTGCGACGCCCCCTGGGACTTCGCTGCCGACCTGGCGGACTCCTGGGCGGATCCGACACCCCCGGACGAACTGGCCGCGCTGCGCGAGGAGTTCGCGAAGCTGCCGGAGCAGGACGGCGAACTGGTGCTCCCCGCCGAGCGGATCCGCGCCCTGGCCGCCCGACTGCCCCACTGGACCGCGGCCCGCCCGCTCAGCTATTCCTGGTTCGTCCAACGCGGCTCCGCGGACGGCCTGTTGTGCGTCAACCACGTCTACGGCGGCTGGGGGCGCTTCACCAGCCGCTTCCTCGACGGCCTGGCCCCGCAGGCCGCCACCGAGGTCGCCCGGCAGCTGCGGTCCGGCCTCGGCGCCGGCGCCCGCGCCGCCCAGATCCGGCCGGTCGGCGGCTTCAACGCCAACCTGCACCCGCGACTGCTCGCCGACGAGATCGGCCCCGACCGACAGTGGACCGGCCTCGCCGAGTCCGACCTCGACCTCGTGCACGACCCGGTCGACGACCAGCTCCGGCTGCGGCTGCGCACCACCGGCGAGCTGCTCGACGTCCTCTACCTGGGCTTCCTCGCACCGGTCATGCTGCCCCGGCGGCTCGGCCCGCTGCTCAACGACCACCCCGAGGGGGTCGTCGACTTCCGGCCGCTGCTGCCGCGCACCACCCTCGCCGCGCCCGGCGGCAGCGTGCTGCGCACCCCGCGGCTGCGCCACCGGCACGTCGTCCTCGCCCGCCGCCGCTGGCTCCTGCCGGCCGGAGTGCTCGACGCCCTGCGGGCCGACCTCGCCGCCGACGCGGGCCCCGACGGGGTCCCGGCCGCGGCCGTCGCCCGCTGGCGGGCCCGGCTCGACCTGCCCGAACAGCTCTTCCTCCACCCCGCACCGGCCGCGGCCGACCCCGCGGGCACGCCCGGCGACGCCTTCGTCGCCCACCTGCGAGCCCCCAAACCGCAGCCCGTCGACCTCGGCAACCCGCTGCACCTGCGCCACCTCGCCAAATGGCTCACCCGGCACCCGCGCGGCGCGGTGCTGGAGGAGGCCCTCCCGGCCATCGCGGGTCACCCGGAGCCGACCCGGGCCGTGGAACTCGTGGTGGAGACGTACCGGCCTGGCCGGGGCAGCGCGCAGGCGGCCGGCGCCTTCGAATCCGTCCGTACCGCCATCGCCGAGGAGGCGCCCGATGAGTGACCCGGCCGACGGCCGAGGGGCCGTGACCGCCTGGGACGTGGTCCTGTACCACTACCGGCCCGACAAGGCCCGCGCGCTGCGCGAAGCCGTCCTGCCGCTGGCCCGGCAGGCGGCGGCCGAGGGGCTGGCCGCCCACGTCGAGCGGCACTGGCGGTTCGGACCGCACCTGCGGCTGCGGCTGCGCGGCCCGGAGGCACGGGTGGCCGGGGCGGCGCAGCGGGCCGCCGAGGCGCTGCGGGCGTGGGCGGCCGCGCACCCCTCCGTGGCCGACCGGTCGGACGAGCAGCTGCTCGCCGAGGCCGCCGTCGCCGGACGCGCGGAGCTGATCGCGCCGCCGTACGCGCCGCTGGTGCCGGACAACACCGTGGTGGCGGCGCCCGCCGACCGGTCCGCCGAAGACGCCCTGCGGGCGCTGATCGGCGCCGAATCCGCCGAGCTGCGCGAGGAGTTGCTGCGGACCGGCCTGCCCGCCCTCGACTCGGCCTGCCACTTCCTCGGCGCGCACGGCGACACCCCGCAGGCGCGGGTGCAGCTGGTGGTGACGGCGCTCGCGGCACACGCCACCGCGCACCCGGACGGGCTGGTCGGCGCGCACTACTCGGTGCTCTCGCACCTGGAGGACTTCCTGGTCCACGAGGACCCGGACGGCAGCCTGCGGGCCGCCTTCGAGCGCCGCTGGGAGCAGAGCGGCCGGGCGGTCACCGCGCTGGTCGGCCGGATCGCCGACGGCGGCGCGCGCGACTGGGAACGGGACTGGGCGCACTGGTCGGCGACCGCCTGGAGCCTGGCCGAGCGGCGGCTGACGGCCGGCGCCGACCTCGGCGGCCGCCACGCCGAGTACCGGGAGCGCGCCGAGGCACTCGGCGACCCGGCCACCGCCGAGCGCTGGAACGCCGAACTGCGCACCCGCTACAGCGAGTTCCACCGAATGCTGCAGCGCGCCGACCCCGACGGCAGGATGTGGCACCGTCCCGACTACCTGATCAACCGGGCCGGCACCAACGGCCTGTACCGGCTGCTCGCGATCTGCGACGTCCGCCCGATGGAGCGCTACCTGGCCGCCCACCTGCTGGTGCGCAGCGTGCCCGAACTGACCGGGCACCGCTGGCAGACGCTCCTCGGCGCCGCGGAGCAGCCGGGCGGCCCGGAGCAGTCGGGCGCCGCGGGGGCGACGGGCGGCGCGGGGCGCACAAAGCTGGAGGGGGCGGCATGACGGCCGAACCGGACGCCGTTCGGCCCCGCTTGCGCCCCGGGGTGGCGGTGACGCCGCTGCGCGAAGGGCTGCACCTGCGCGGGCGCGAGAGCAGCGTCACCCTGGAGGGCAGCCGGGCGCTCCCGGCGCTGTGGCAGGTGCTCGCCGCCCGGCTCGGGCCGCAGGCGGAGGCCGCCGACGCGGCCGTCGAGGCGACCGTCGAGCCGAGGGTGGCGGCCGCGCTGGCCACCGTCACCGCCCGGCTGCGCGAGCACGGCCTGCTCGTGGACCACCCGGACGGGGTCCGACTGCCGCCCTGGCCGGGCGCGGTGGCGGACGACCCCGGCGGTGCGGAGGCGGCCCTGGCGGCCGCCCGCCCGGTGGTGGCCGCCGCGGACCCGGACGGCCCGTCGGCCCGCGCGATGGCGCGCGCCCTGGCCCGGGGCGGTACGGCGGCCCCGGCGGTGGTCGCCGAGCCCGGGCTGCCCGCCGGCCGGGTGGTGGCCACGGCGGACGGTCCGGCGGGAACGGAGCTGGCGGTCGCGGTGCAGTGCGGTGCGGACGGCGGCTTCGTCACCGAGCCCGCCGACCCGGCCCGGGCCCGGACGGACGCGGCGGCGCTCGCCGCCCGGCTGGAACCCGCCCCCGTTGCGGACCCGCCGCCCGTGCTCCTCGCGCTGCTCGCCGCGGCCGGCGCCCAGCGGCTGCTCTGTGCCGTCGCGGGGCTGCCGGACCCGGGCGAAGCGGCCGATGATCCGGGGCTGCTCGGCGGGG
>NZ_JBHXTL010000120.1:0-30172 GCF_042677365.1 Kitasatospora sp. NPDC127116 | reverse complement strand
ATGTCCGGGTCGACGAGTTCGGCGCGGGCGAGTGCGATCAACTGCCGCTGTCCGGCGGCCGGCCGTCAGTGCGCGGCGAAGGCCGAGGAGATCTGCGCGGCGGCGTCGGCCGAGGCCTTGGCCACGTCGGCCTTGCCGGTGACGACCTGCTGGAGCATCGTCGGGATCACCGACTGGGCGTCGATCTGCGCCCACGCCTGGTCGAGCGGGACGAACCTGGTGCCGGCCGCGATGGTGTCGGTGAAGGGCTTCAGGAACGCGTCCTTCGCCGCCACCTTGCCGCTGACGGACTTGAGCGTCGGCAGGTTGCCCATCGCGTCGTACATCTGCTCCTGGTACGCGGGGCTCGCCAGCAGCTCGGCGAACTCGACGGCCAGCGTGCGGTGCTTGGCCGCCTTCATCACGCCCAGGTTGTTGCCGCCGGCGAAGGCCGGGGCGATCGAGCCGGGCTTCTCACCGGGCAGCGGCACCACGCCGTACTTGCCCTTGACCGCGCCCGCGTCCACCTTGCCGCGGTTGGAGTTGAGCAGCACCGCCATCGCCGACTTGCCGGCCGCGAACAGGTCCACGGTCTTGCCACCGGTCAGGTCCGCGCACTGCTGGGCGGGGCAGCCGTCCGCGCCGAACAGGTCGGTGTAGCGCTTGATCCCGGCCTGCGAGGCGGGCGAGGCGATCGCCGCCTTGAACGCGGCGCCGTCCTTGGCGGCGATGTCGCCGCCCGCGTCCCAGACGAAGGGCAGCGCGGCGAAGGTGTACTTGCCGCCGACGGCGATGCCGAAGGTGTCCGGGTGCGCGGCGTGGATCTTCTGGTTGGCGGCGACCAGCTCGGCGTACGAGGTCGGCGGGGTGAGGCCGGCCTCGGTGAACAGGTCGGTGCGGTAGTACAGCGCGCGCACGCCGACCCACCAGGGCAGGCCGTAGGTCTTGCCGTCCACCACGGCGGTCTTGGCGATCGCCGGGTCGAGGTCGCCCTTGTCCTGCCACTTGTCCAGGTCGGCGGTGATGTCGGCGAGGCCGCCGGCGGCGACGTAGCCGGGCAGGTCGGTGTTGCCGAACTCGACCAGGTCGGGGGCGCTGTTCGGGTCGTTGAAGGCGCCCTTCATCTTGGCGGCGCGGGCCGAGGCGTCGGTGTCGATGTAGCTGACGTTGACGGTGGCGCCCTGGTGGGAGGCCTGGAACTCGGCCACGGCCTTGGAGATCACGGCCTCCTTGGCCGCGTTGCCGGCCTCGTTGTACAGCCAGACCTGCACGGTGCCGGTCCGGTCGTCGGCGGCCTTGTCGCTCGCCGGCGCGGCGGTGCCGGGGGCACAGGCGGTGGCGGCCAGGCAGCCGGCGGCGAGCACGGCGGCTGCGGCGGTCCGTCCGATGAGTCGCATGGTGGAGACCTCCCCTCCCGACAGCTGCCGCCGAGACGTCCGCCGCCGGGGACGGGCACGTCGAAGCAGGCCCTGACCGGGGCCGATGGTGGGTGAAGTGGTGGGGGTACGGCAGGGCGCAGCGCTCGGGTGGGGCGTCGTCGCCTGCTCGATGGCAGGGACGTTAGGCGGGGCCGATCGGCGCCAACAAGAGGGAGTTGGTGAAAGTTTTGCACTGCACAACGTTGTATCGAAGATGCGGCGATCGGGTCGCGAACGGGTACGTTCTGACAACCGCCGCCGACCTGCGGGGGAACACCGGCAGAACGACACCAGGGAACGGACCCATGACGGAGACGGCGCCCAAGAAACCCGCCACCGAACGCAACCAGTCCTCCTCGCTGCGCCGCGCCCTCGCCGTCCTCGGCTACGTCCGCGACCACGGCGACCGGCGCGGCGTCCCGCTCGCCCAGCTCGCCGACGGCCTCGGCCTCAACAAGAGCACCGTGCTGCGACTGGCCGGCCCCCTGCTGGACGAGCACCTCCTCGACCGGGACCGCGAGACCGGCTGGTTCCGGCTCGGCCACGGCTCGCTGCGGCTCGGTCAGGCCTACCTGACCACCCTCGACCTGCGCAGCGTCGCCGCCGAGCACCTGCGCCGGCTCCAGCGCGAGGCCGGCGAGACCGTCCACCTGACCGTCTGGCAGGCCCCCGGGATCGTCTACCTGGACAAGGTCGAGGACGAGACCAACGTCCGGATGGCCTCCCGGGTCGGCAGCCGGGCTCCCGCCTACTGCACCGCCACCGGAAAGGCGATCCTGGCCTGGCTGCCCGAGGAGGCCGTCGCCGAGGTGGTCGCGGCCGGGCTGCGCCCGGTCACCGCCTGGACCATCGCCGACGAGCCCCGGCTCCGCGCCGACCTCGCCCGCATCCGCGCCCGCGGCTACTCGATCGACGACCGCGAGAACGAGCCCGAGGTCCGCTGCGTCGCCGCCCCGATCTTCGACCACACCGGCGAGGTCACCGCCGCCCTCTCCGTCTCCGGCCTCACCTCACGGATGACCGCCGCCCGGGTCCGCGCCCTCGGCCCGGTCGTCGCCCAGGTCGGGCTGCGGATCTCCCGCGAACTCGGCTCCGACCGCCAGCCGTCCTGAACGCCGGGCCGCTGCCCGGCCGCAGTCAGGCCGTTGCCTGGCCGGGGTCCTGCCCCGGAAACGCGGACAGGGCCCGGCGCCGTTTCCACGGCACCGGACCCTGTCCGATTTCGGAGCGCCAGGCCCGGGTCGCACGGACTCTTCCTACTGAAAGTAGGACGTGCTCTGGTAGCACCACTGACGCCTGAGGAGGAATCGCTCCCTCGCAACGAGAAGTACAGTACCAGCTCCGTGATCATTCAACGAATCGGAGGGAAATCCCGGATGACGAACGCTCGACTCCGGACGGTTCCGTACACCGCCGGACGACTGACGGACATCCACCTTCCGGCCTCCGGCACCACCGGGCCGGCCCCCGTCGTGCTGCTCTGGCACGGCAACGGCCCGAACGAGCGCGATGTGCTGCGGCCGTTGGCCCAGGAGGCCGCCGGGCTGGGGCTGCTGGTGCTCGTCCCGGACTGGGACGCCACGCAGCCGGACGGCGGCAGTGCCGAACTGCTCGCCTCGCTGGACCGGGCCCGCCCGATCGCCACCGAGTACGGCGGGGACCCGAAGCGCCTCGTCCTGGCCGGCTGGTCGATGGGCGGCCGCGAGGCGATCGCGGTGGCCACCCATCCCGACACCCCCGCCGAACTGCGCCCCGCCGCCGCGGTCGGCATCGCCTCCCACTACTCGACCAGGGCCGTCACCACCGGCGAGGCCCCGCTCGACCACCTGGCGGCCAGCCCCTCCCCCGTCCCGCTCCGGCTGGTCCACGGCACGGCGGACGAGATCGTGGACGTCGAGCACACCCGGCAGTTGAGCGCTGCTCTTACAAAGCAGATGTCGGCGGTACGGACCCTCGAACTCCCCACCGACCACGCCGGCGTGGTGATGACCGCCTACCGTCCCGAGGCCCGCCGCTGCCTCCCGGCCACCGATGCCGCCACCCTGGCCGCCGGCCGACGGACCGCCGCCGTCCTCGCCGAGGCGGCCGGACTGTCGTAGGCCCGTCCTCGGGCTCCCGCCCGCGGGGCCGCGCGGGCCGCTAGCCGTTCCCCGCCGCCGGCTCCCGCGGCCCGCGGCCGCGTTCCAGCGCCTCCAGGTCGCGCTGCAGCGGTGGGCGCGGGACGGCCAGGACCGGGCAGCTGGCGTGCCGCACGCAGTAGGCGGTGACCGAGGGGTGCACCAGCCGGGCGAGGCGGCCGCGCTCCCGGCCGGCGCCGAGGACGAGCAGGTCCCCGGGCCGGTCGGCGCACCGCACCAGCGTGTGGCCGGTGTCGCCGCGAACGGTCTGGCAGCGCAGGCGGACACCCGCGTAGCGTCCGGCGAAGGCCTCGTCGAGGGCCTGCCGCAGCCGGGCCACGGCGGCGTCGCGGCCGGCCTCGATCACCGGCGGGCACGGGGTCCGGCGGTAGCCGAGTTCGTCGCCGGGCGGGGTCCAGCAGAGCACCGCGAGCACCTCGACGTCCGTCCGGCGGGCCTCGGCCACCGCGTGGTGCAGCGCGGCGAGGCTGCCGAGCGAGCCGCTGATGCCGACCACGATCCGGCCCTCGTCGGTACCACTGTCCGCCATGGCTCCGCCCCTGCCTCTCCGTCCGGCCGCGCGCGGATGCCCTGGTGCCAAGGTGCCCGGGTGCCCGGGTGCCCGCGCACCGGACGGCCCTGGCCCTTGCTGCGCCGGACCGCGCCGAACCGCGCCGATTTCACCCCAGCAAAGCGGTCCGCGCCCGTACGGCACCGGCCCGTTGACGCGGCTCTGACGTGGAGCCCGCCGTTCCGTACGCGTCCCTGACGCCGCGCGGGCGAGGCGCGCTCAGCGCTCCGGCGACTCCGGCCGCTCCGGTTGCTCCGGTTGCTCCGGTTGCTCCGGCGACCCCGCCTCCCAGAGGTCCGCGAACATCCGGTCCAGGTGCTCCTCCCCGATCGGCGGGACCGGCAGCGGGTGGGCGGCCCGGGCGCGGAAGCCGTCGAGCAGGAGGGCGAGGTAGCGGCGCCAGAGGTCGGGGCGCAGCTCGGTGGCGGCGGGCAGGGCACGGCAGAGCGGGCCGAGGAGGAAGAGCAGGTCCATGGTGACCACGTCGCGGCGCATGGTGCCCTGTTCCTGGGCGCGGGCGATCAGGACGCCGACGGTGGCGGCGTGCCGGCGGCTGATCTCGATCATTCCGGGGATGGCCGGGATGGCCTGGGTGACCAGGTCGTTGATGCCCCGGTCGGCGGCGACCAGCTCGAAGATCCGCCCGAAGTACCGTTCGAGGCCGCTCCAGGCGTCCTCGGCGGCGAGCGCCTCCTCGCCCGCGGCGGCCAGACCGCCCCCGGCGTCCTCGAACACCTCGGCGATCAGCGCCTCGCGGGTCGGGAAGTGCCGGTAGAGGGTGGCGTTGCCGACGCCGGCCTCCTTGGCGATCTGGTCCAGCGGCACGTCGAGGCCGTGCCGGGAGAACATGTCGCGGGCGGCGGCGAGCAGCTGGTCGCGGTTGCGCTGCGCGTCCCGCCGGAGCCGCCCCGGGGGGTTCGCGCTGCTCGGTGGTGCCATGCCCCGACCCTAGCAAGCGCCGGGCTCGCCCACCGGGCACCGCCCACCAGCCCCGCCGAGCCGCTCAACTACCCTGTGGGGTCGACGAGATGGACGGTACGCAGGCGCAGAACGGTGCGCCTGCACGAAGGGGGCGACCAAGCGATGGCCACGGTGACGGAGCTGCGGTACTACCCGGTCAAGGGCTGCGCCGGGGTGACGGCCGCGCAGGCGGAGCTCACCCGGGCCGGGCTGGCCCATGACCGGGAGTTCATGGTGGTGGACGAGGAGGGCGTGTTCCGCTCCCAGCGCCGGGATCCGGTCCTGGCCACCGTCCGCCCGGCGGTGACGCGGGACGGCCGCTCACTGACGCTGACCGCCGCCGGCATGGAGCCGGTGTCGGTGACGGTGGACACCGAGGGCCCGCGCCGCGAGGTGCGGATGTTCGATCTGCCGTTCCTCGGCATCGATCAGGGCGAGGAGGCCGCCGACTGGCTGTCCGAGGTGCTGGGCTCGCGCGGCCGGCTGGTCCGGGTACCGCCGGAGCACGACCGGGTGACCACCGGACTGACCCCGGGCACCTCGGGCTATGCGGACAGTTGCGCCGTGCTCCTGGTGTCGCACTCCTCGCTGGAGCACTTCAACGAGCTCTCCGACGCCCGGCCGGTGCCCATGGACCGGTTCCGCGCGAACCTGGTGGTGGACGGCTGGACCGAACCGCACACCGAGGACCTGGCCCGCAGGATCGAGGTGGGCGGGGCCGAACTGGGCTACGCCAAGCTGGCGATCCGCTGCGCCGTGACGACGCTGGACCAGTCCAGCGGCACCAAGGCGGGGCCGGAGCCGCTGCGCACCCTGGCCCGGTACCGCCGGGCGGCTGCGGGCGGGGTGGCGTTCGGCAGCAAGTTCGCGGTGCTGCGGCCCGGCACGCTGCGGGTGGGGGACGAGCTTACGGTGGGCGCCTGGGGGCCGTCCGAGCTCTGAGCCCGGCGCGGCCGTCGCCGCGGCGGCCTCGGCCTCGGTCTCGCTCTCGGTCTCGACTTCGGCTTCGGCTCCGGCTCCGGCTTCGCTCCCGGCAGTCGGCCCGGCCGCACGGCGGTGACCTCGGCGGGGAAGCAGGCCGGGGCCACCGTCGTGCCGGAAGCGTTCCGGGACGGTCGGTCAGTGGAGGTTCAGCAGGTCTGGTCGATCAGGGAGAACGTGGCGTAGTGGTCGCCGGTGTAGTAGTCCTCCTGGTAGGACCGGCCGGTCACGATCCGGCGGGCGCCGCGGGTCGGGGAGCCCGGGGTGATGACGGTGTACTCGTGGTAGTAGCCGTAGGACTCACCGGGCAGGACGCCCTCCCGGTTCTGGAAGACCACACCGTCCTGGGAGTAGGGGAAGGGGCCACCGGAGGCGATCAGGTCGAGGGTGTCGGCGGCCTGCGACGGGAGGGCGGAGAGGCAGACCGTTCCGCTCACGTCGGCGTGCGCGTCGGTGGCGACGGCGACCGGGGCGAGGGTCATCAGGGCGACGGCGGTGACGGCGGCGGCGCGGGACTTCCACGCGCGTAGAGTGCGAGTCATGCCCCTCAGTGTGGCGGGACACCGTCAACTCTGGAAGCCTTCGGAAAAACTATTAACCAGTGAGTAACCCCCCTTTACCTGCGCAGACTTGAGCCGTACGCCGACCACCGCACCCCGCCCCCGGGGCCACCCGCACGACGCCCACGAACCGCCCGGCCGACACAAGGGTCGACCGTCATCGAACTCAAGCCGGAGCTGTCCCGCCCGGACCGCGCCGCATAGAGTGCCCCGTAGCGTGGCGGATCACGGCAAGGCCGGAACGATCTCTGACGGGGTGGGCATGGGTACGGGCTCGGGCACGGCACTGACGGCCCACCAGCTGATCGGACTGCTGGTCGACCCCGACGGCTTCCGCAGCTGGGACGAGCCGCCGGCCGCCGACCGGGCCGACCCCGGCTACCGCGCCTCGCTCGACCGCGCCCGTGAGCGCACCGGCCTGGACGAGGCCGTCCTCACCGGCCTCGGCCTGATCGGCGGCCGGCCGGTCGCCCTCATCGCCTCCGAGTTCGGCTTCCTCGGCGGCTCGATCGGCGTCGCCACCGCCGAGCGGATCACCCGCGCCGTCGAACGCGCCACCGCCGAGCGGCTGCCGCTGCTCGCCCTGCCCGTCTCCGGCGGGACGCGGATGCAGGAGGGGTCGGCGGCCTTCCTCTGCATGCTGCGGATCACCGCCGCCGTCCAGGCGCACCGCGCCGCCGGCCTCCCCTATGTCACCTATCTGCGCAACCCCACCATGGGCGGGGTCTTCGCCTCCTGGGGCACGCTCGGGCAGCTGGTCCTCGCCGAGCCGGGCGCCCGGCTCGGCTTCCTCGGCCCGCGGGTGTACGAGGAACTGCGCGGCGTGGAGCTGCCGCCGGACGTCCAGCGGGCCGAGACGCTCGCCGGCCAGGGGCTGGTGGACGCCGTCGTGCCGCCGCAGGAGCTGCGCGAACTGCTCCGCCGCGCGCTGACCGTGCTCGCCGCCGCACCGCCGGCCCCTTCCACCGGCCCCGAGTCCGCGCCTGCTCCCGAGCCCGAAACCGAGCCCGAGCCCGAAACCGACCCGGACGCCCCCGGACACCCGGACGCCTGGGACTCCGTCCGCCGCACCCGTCGCCCCGACCGCCCGGGCGCCCGCGAACTGCTGCGGCACACCACCGAGGAGCTGGTGCTGCTGGACGCCCCCGGCGGGCGCGGCGGCGCGCTGGTCCGGGCACTGGCCGTGCTCGGCGGGCGGCCCGTGCTGGTCGTCGGCCAGCAGCGGCAGACCCCCGAGCACGAGCGCCCCTTCACCGCCGCCGACCTGCGGGCCGTACGGCGCACCGCGCGCCTGGCCGAACAGCTCGGGCTGCCACTGGTCACCGTGGTGGACACGGCCGGCGCCGAGCTGTCGGCACGGGCCGAGCTGGACGGCATCGCGGTGGAGATCGCCCACTGCCTCACCACCCTGCTCGCGCTGCGCACGCCCGTCCTGGCCGTACTGCTCGGCCAGGGCTCGGGCGGCGGGGCGCTCGCGCTGCTCCCGGCGGACCGGGTGATCGCCGCCGAGCACGCCTGGCTGGCACCGCTGCCGCCGGAGGGCGCCTCGGCGATCGTCCACCGGGACGGCTCGCACGCCGCCGAGCTGGCCCGCTCCCAGGGGATCGGGGCGCGCCACCTGGCCGAGGTCGGGCTGGTCGACGAGGTGGTTCCGGAGCTGCCGGACGCCGCCGAGGAGCCGGAGGCCTTCTGTGCCCGGCTCGGGCAGGCGGTCGGCGCGGCGCTCGGCGCCCTGGCGGCCACCGCCGAAACGGACCGGCTCGCGGCCCGGGCCGCCCGGCACCGTCGACTGGGCGACCTGCGCTAGCCGTCCACCACGGCGGCTCGGCTCCGGTCCCGCCGCGACCGTGTGACACCGGCATCGGCATGGCCGGAGCGGTGTGGCGCCGGTCTCAGCACCACGGTGTGGCCCCGGTCTCAAGGCAGCGTTGATCATCTTCACCCACCGTGCGGCCGCCGGACCGGCGAGTGACGCCCCCCGAGCCCCGGACGGTGAGTGCGCTCACACGTGATCAACGACTACGACGGACGGTAGTGGACACCCCGGCGGCACCCGCGCCGCCCCGACGCTCCCCGCGTTCCCACAGCTCAGCACCGGTCGGCAGGCTTCGCGCGGCCGGCCCTTCGAATCCACGGCGCCCCGTTCCGTACGACCGCGGGTCGTACCGAGCGGGTCTTGGCGACGGCCGATCCGGTCTGGCAACAATGGCTTCCATCGCCAGCCGCACCGGCTCCTGTCCCGCCGGTGAACGGCTTCCTGATCGCGTCGCACCCCGCAACCGTTCGGCCCTTGTCCGGCCGTGGTCCTGGGCGGGGAGCGACCGGCCCAACCCGATTGAGGTCCTGTTCTTCATGCCCGCTTTCAAGCTCCGCATGCGCACTTCCGCCGCGATTCTCGCCGGCGCCGCCGGTCTGACCGCCCTGGGCGCGGGTGTCCTGCCCGCCACCGCGAACGCCGCCACCGCCTCCCCGCAGGCCATCGCCGCCCAGATCGTCCCGGCCAACCAGCTGGCGTCCTTCAGCCAGATCATCGCCCACGAGTCCAGCTGGAACGTGACCGCGACCAACCCGAGCTCGGGCGCGTACGGCCTGGCCCAGGCGCTGCCGGGCTCCAAGATGGCCACGCACGGCTCGGACTGGAAGACCAACCCGACCACCCAGATCAAGTGGGCGCTGGACTACATGAACACCCGCTACGGCAGCCCGAACGCCGCCTGGAACTTCTGGCAGACCCACCACTGGTACTAAGCCGACCCCGTCGGCCCACCGACCACCGCCCGCCACCTGACCACTCCCCCTCACCCCGGGGGTCGGACAGGGACCACCGGGGTGCCCGAGAGGGCCCGGACCCGCGCGACCCGCGTGGTCCGGGCCCTCTCCTGGTTCTCCGGCGGCGGCCCGGCGCATGGACCGCGCCCGCCCGGGCCACGGCGTGGGCGCCACGGCGCATGGACCCCCGCGTGCGGACTACGCGCTCCCGGGCTTCGCGGCCGCGGGCTCACGGCGTGCGGGCTTCGCGCTCACGGGCTCACGGGCTCCCGGCGTGCGGGCTACAGCCCGCCGGTGAGCCCGAGCAGCTCGCGCATCCGCGCGTACTTGGCGGCCAGCCGCTCGGCGGTCGCCGGGTCCAGGGTGGCGAGGCGGGCCGGATCGGAGTTGTGCGCCAGGTCCGCGCGCTTGACCAGCAGCGCGCCCGGCGTGGCCAGGATGCGCGCGGTGTACGCCTCGACCGGCTCGTCCGGGCGCCGGGTGAGCGCGTCCACGATCGCCTTGGTCTCCTCCGGCAGCGCGGCCCCGGCCAGCCACTCCCGGCTCAGCCGGTCGTCCTCGACGGTGTCGTGCAGCCAGCCCGCCGCGATCTGCGCCGCACTGCCGCCGCGCGCCGCCGTCCCCCGGGCGACCGCCGCGATGTGCTCGCCGTACGGGTGGCCGTTCTTGTCCACCTGCCCCTGGTGGGCCCGGCGCGCGATCGCCTCCACCTCGGACAGGCTCAGGTACTGGTCCTCCATCGGGCCATCGTAGGCCCGGGCGATCGGTCGGGCTTCGGTCCCTCGGCGCCCGGGCGATCGTCCGGGCTTCGGTCGCTCGGCCCCGCCCCTGCCGGCCGACACCGTCCCGGACGGCCGGTCTGCTGGCGTGCTCGCGACAGACCCACTGATCGCCGTGCCCGCGGCCACTGGTTTACTGCCCCGGGGGTTCATGGGCTTCGGGGGGTCACCGCGCTCGGAAGTCGGCGCCCCCGACGGGACACCCCCGTCGCACCGGCAGATCCGTCCGAGCGATCCGAGGAACCATGCCAGCCCTGCATCCCCTGCTGTCCGCCTTCGCGCCGATCTGGGCGCTCACCGGCGTCGGCTACGTCGTCGGCCGCGCCGGGCTGCTCGGGCCGCACGCCGAGACGGTGCTCAACCGGTTCGTCTTCCACGTGGCGATGCCGGCCGCGCTGTTCCTGATGATCGCCCGCACCCCGCTGGACCGCTTCGCCAACGCCTCGATGCTCGCCTTCACGGCCGGCACCGCGGTCGCGATCGGCCTCGGGCTGCTCGCCGGGCGGCTGCTGTTCCACCGCAAGCCCGGCGAACTGGCCATCGGCGCGATGGCCTCCGGCTACGTCAACTCGGCCAACCTCGGCATCCCGGTGACCATGCAGGTCCTCGGCGACGCCTCGTTCGTGGCGCCCGTGGTGCTGTTCCAGATCCTGGTGGTCACCCCCGCCGTCCTGGCCGTCCTGGACGGTGGCGCGGCCGGCCGCCGGGCGCTGCTCACCCTGCCCGTCCGCAACCCGATCCTGCTGGCCACCGCGCTGGGCGCGGTCGTGTCGGCGACCGGCGTGCACCTGCCTGCCGAGCTGAATCGTTCCTGCGAACTGCTCGGCGGCGCCGGCGTCCCCACCGCGCTGATCACCCTCGGCCTCTCGCTGCACAACCGCCCACCGGCGGACGGCCGTCCGCGCCGCACCGAGGTCGGGCTGATCGTCGTGCTCAAGACCCTGGTCCAGCCGCTGGTCGCACTCGCCGTGGCCGGCCCGCTGCTCCACCTGCCCGCCCACCAGCTCCTCACCGTGGTGCTGTTCTCGGCGCTGCCCACCGCGCAGAACGTGTACACCTACGCCCGCGAGTACCAGCGGGGCACCGCCCTCGCCCGGGACGCGGTGCTCTGGTCGACGCTCCTGTCGATGGCGACGCTGTCGGTGATCAGCTGGACCCTCGGCCCCGCGTAGTTCCGGCGCGTTCACCTCTCCCTGGCGGCCGACACCACCTCGGTCACGGCCGCCAGGAAGCGCCGGGCCGTGTCCAGCTCCCCCGGCTCGAACCGCCGCATCGCCGCGACCAGATCGCCGATCAGCCCGCCGAAGAAGCCCTCCCCCAGCTCCATCGCCCGCTCCTCCACCAGCAGCCGCACCCGGCGCCGGTCCTGCGGGTCGCGCTCGCGCCGGATCAGCCCGAGCCGCTCCAGCCGGTCCACCAGGCCGGTGGTACCCGCCGAGTTCAGCCCCAGCGCCTCGCCGAGCCGGCCCGGAGTGACGACCTCCCCGGCCCTGGCCGCGTCCAGCAGGTGGATCAGCGCCCGCAGATCGGTCGGGTGCAGACCGTTGCGGGCCGCGAACTCGGCTCCGAACAGGTCGAGTTCGACCGTCAGACCACGCAACAGATGGACCAGCCGCATCGGCTCGGCAACCTCGGACACCCTGTCGTCCTTCCTCGGGGAGGGCATGTGCGACTATTCTCTCGCTCAGCGAGATAATTGCTCAGCGAGATGCTTGTTCAGCGCGATACGTGTTCGGCGAGTGGTTCAGCCGACCCGGCCGCCATCACACCACACCCGCGGAGGCCCCATGTCCGCCCGCACCGCCCCCTTCCTCGCCGCCTACGACGCCCTGCTCGCCCGCTGGCCCGTCCCGGTCGAGGCACTCACCGTCCGCACCGCCCACGGCACCACCCGGATCAACGCCTGCGGCCCCGCCGACGGCCGCCCCCTCGTCCTGCTCCACGGCGGCGGCGCCACCTCCACCATGTGGTTCGCCAACGCCGGCGCCTGGGCCGAGGCCGGACACCGCGTCCTCGCCGTCGACCTCATCGGCGACCCCGGCCGCAGCATCCACGACGGCGCCGCCCTCGACGGCGTCCCCGGCCTGCTCGGCTGGCTGGACGCCGTCCTCGACGGACTCGACGTCCCGCGGGCCGACCTCTGCGGCCACTCGTACGGCGGCTGGATCGCCCTGGAGTACGCCCTGCACGCCCCCACCCGGGTCGGCAGGCTCGCCCTGCTCGACCCCACCCAGTGCTTCGCCGGTTTCCGCCCCGGCTACCTGCTGCGCGCCCTCCCCCTCTTCCTGCCCCACCGCACCCCGGCCCGCGCCCGCTCCTACCTCGACTGGGAGACCGGCGACACCCCGCCCCTCGACCCCGTCTGGCGCGAGCTCTACGCCCTCGGCCACGCCGACTTCCCCGCCTCCCCCGTCGTGACCGGCCCCCGCCCCTCCCCCGAACGCCTCCGCACCCTCACCACCCCCGTCCTCACCCTCCTCGCCGCCCGCAGCCGCACCCACGACCCCCACCGCATCGCCCGGACCGCCCGCCGCACCCTCCCCGGAGCAGAGGTCGCCGTCCTCCCGGGCGTCTCCCACCACAACCTCCCCATGGCCGCCGCCCAGGACCTCAACCCCCGCCTCACCACCTTCCTCACCCCCACCCACCAAACCTGACCGCCCCCCACCCACCCCCACGAGAAGTCGCCCCGCCCCCTGTCCCCGAGCCGCCCCGAGGCCGGCGGCACACCCCGCCCGCCCGCGCGAAAAGTCGGCCCACCCGACTTCTCCCGCCACGCACACCTCCACCCACGTCGCCCCGAGGCAGGCGACACACCCACCCCACACCCAAAGTCGGCCCACCCGACTTCTCGTGCTGCAGGGCGGGCTCGTTGAGTGGGCCCTGGGGAAGAGAGCGTCGTGGTTGGTGTCGGATGGCCTGTGGGGCCGGATCGAGCCGCTGCTGCCCGTGCGGCAGCAGCGGCTTCGCAGGATCGGCCGTCCGCGGTTGGAAGACCGGGGCTGTCTGCAGGGGATCCTGTTCGTGCTGCACGCGGGGATCCAGTGGGAGTGGCCGCCGCAGGAGCTCGGCTTCGGCTCGGGCATGACCTGCTGGCGCCGACTACGGGACTGGCGCGAGGCGGGGGTGTGGGACCGACTGCACCAGGCGCTGCTGACCGAACTGCACCGCGCCGGCGAGCTGGACCGGTCGTGGACGGTGATCGACGGCTCGCACCGCCAGGCCCGTCGCGGCGGCCCAAAACGGGCCCGAGCCCGGTCGACCGTGCCCGATCGGGCTCGAAGCATCACGTGATCACGGACGGCCGGGGCACGCCACTGGCCATCACAGTGACCGGCGGCAACCGCCACGACGTCACCCAGCTCCTGCCACTGCTGGACGCGACCCCCCACATCCGTGGCAGGACCGGTCGTCCGCGCCACCGGCCCCGGCAACTGTTCGCCGACCGCGGCCACGACTTCGACAAGTACCGCCGCCTGCTGTGGAAGCGCGGCATCAAGCCGGTCATCGCCCACCGGGGTGTGCCGCACGGCTCCGGTCATTCCGGCCAGGCAGAGCCCTCAACCGGGCCCGGAGCAGCCTTCCAGATCACGGACTTGCACGAACTTCCTGGCACGCTCCAGCGTTCGACGGCGCCGAAAGTCGGCCAGGTCGACTTCCGGCGGGCGGGGCCGACCTGGTGGCAGGGGTCGGGGGGCGTTCCGGCGGGGGTGGTTGCTCGGGGCGGTGGGCTCGCGGCCGCGCCGCTCGCTCGGGTGCCAGGGCGGGGATGGGGCGAAGGTGTGCCACAGGTGAACCGGGCGAGCATCCGCCGGGCCGCGCGCAGCACCGGCGGCGGGCGGGCTTTCTTGACGAGCACGGGTTCGGCGCGCGAGGGTCGCCGGCCGTCGCCGGGGCGGGAGGGTTGGGCCATGAGGTGCACCGGTGGGTGTCGGACGGCCGGGGGTACGGGCGGCGTGCTTAGCGTTGCCGGATGACCGAAACCACGCGGGCCGGCGGCGGGCGGCAGGTGAGTGCGGCTCGTGTGATGGCGCCCGCGGTGGTGTTCGCCATTCCGGTGCTGAAGCTCGCGTGGACGCTCGGGGGCGGGGACGCGGCGCGGGACGCGCTGCTGGCGATGGGGCTGGCGAACTGGGTGGACGTCGTCATCGGGATGTTCTTCGCCGAGCCGGTGCTGGCGGTCGTGCTGGCGGCGGTGCTCTCCTACATCAGTTATGCCTATCGGGCCGCTCACGGCGGGGCCGCCCGGCACCAGGGGCGGGCGCTGGTGGAGACGGCGGCCCGGGCGGCGATCCTGCCGGGGGCGCTCGGGGTGGTGGTCGGCGCGTTCAACGGGCTGTGGTGGGGTGTGGCGGCGGGCGCCCTGGGCTATCTGCTGCGCCTCGGTGTGGTGGCCGAGTACCGGACCGGCGCGCGTTCGGCCGTCACCGGCCACCGCACCGGGCGGCCGGCCACGGCCCTCGGGCCCCGGGCCGTCGAGGCGGTCCGGGTCGCGGCGCTGCTGCTCTCCCTGGTGGTGCTTCCGGCGTTCTCGGTCGTCGCCGCTCTCGACGGCCGCTCCTGGACGAGCGTGTTGATGTGCGACGTCGACACCGGCACCGGCCCGCAGCGCGCCCGGCTGGTCGAGCTGGACCGGCAGGCCGCGGGCGTCGTCGGCTGGGACGTCCCGGCGCACGAGGTGGTCAGCGGCACCAACTGTGCCGTCGACCCGGACGACGTCCTGCGCGCTCCCTGGTGGCGCCGGTAGGACCGCCGACCGGATCCGCCCGTGCGGCGGCCGTCCCGAGCGCCGCAGACGGCCGGATGCGGAACGACCGCGCACCCTCGCCCGACGGGGGGACGGTGGAGCATTGCGTACTCCACCATGCGGCGGAGGCTGAGGGCCGGGGCCGTGGCACCGCGGGGGACGGCGGACGTGGTGTGGCGGCGCCTCCACTCGGGCCGGACCGCGCCGGAGCGCGCCTGCGTGGACGCCGTCGTCCGCGAGCGCCACGTCGAGCGCACGGCCGCCGAGCTGTTGCTCGAAGCCTTCGCGGCCCGGGAGGAGCGGCTCCGCCCGGCGGCGCGACGGTCCGGCGGCGCGACAGCTCCGCGGCACGCCCTTCCCGGTCCGGTAGCCGTGCACGGGCCGCCGCGGCCTACGGGGGTTCGGCTGCCGGTGGGCTCAATAGATCAGGTACCCCGGGCGGTGCCCTTCGTCGTCGATCTCCCCGGTGGCCTGGGCCCGCAGCTTGCGGGACAGGTCCTCCAGGGCCCGGGCGGCCGCGACCTCCTCGCCGATCCTGGCGAGCGGACGGTCCTCCGCACTTTTCACGGATTCGCCGTGCGCGCTCAGGCCTGGCGCCCTGGCGCCGGTCAGCCTGGCCTCGCACGCCGTGTGCACGCCGTCTTCCTCGAAGCTGAGCTCCACGTCCCACTGGTTGTGCATGCCACACCTCCTGGCGCCGGCCCCCGTCGCGCCTGTCCGGACCGGCACGGACGGTGACCCGTGGCGGCCGCTCACACCAGCGTGCGCCTGCCCCGCCGGTGGCGGCAAGCGCTGCCGGACGGCCCGGCGCCCGCCGCGCCGCGCGCGTGTCGTGCGCCCCGCCCGGGCACCGGCCCGGCGGTAGGCTGGCGGGAGCGGCCGCGACCTCCGACCCACCTCTCGGAGCCGTCGGCGCGGCGCGGGCAGCGACAACCTGGTGGTCCCTCCGTGGCGGTCTTCCTCCTCGCTCTCAGTGCGGCCTGCTGTCTGGGGCTCGGCTTCGTCCTCCAGCAGCACGCGGCGCAGCAAGCCCCGCGCTCCGATCTGCTGCGCTGGCGGCTGCTGCTGGACCTGATGCGGATGCCGCAGTGGCTGCTCGGCACCGGGTTCATGGTCAGCGGGCTGATCCTCTCGGCGTTCGCCCTCAACCAGGGCGAGGTGTCGCTGGTCGAACCGCTGCTGGCCACCAATCTGATCTTCGCCATGGCACTGGCCCGGGTGTTGACCCGTCAGACCCTGGGCCGTTCCGGCTGGGCCGGGGTGCTGCTGCTGGCCCTCGGGGTGACGGCCTTCATCGTGGCCGGGCAACCGACCGGCGGCGGGGCGCCCGCCGGGGAGCTGCGGCACTGGCTGGTGGTCGGCACCGTGGTCGGGCTGGTCGTGCTGCTGGTCTCGCTGGCCCGGCGGCTGCCGCTGTTCGAGGAGGCGACCCTGCTGGCGCTCGCCGCCGGGCTGCTCTACGGCCTCCAGGACGCGCTGACCCGGACCACCACCCAGCGCCTCGACCACGAGGGCCTGTCCGCGGTGCTGCGCAGTTGGCAACCGTACGCGGTGGTGGTGGCGGGCGTGGTCGGGCTGCTGCTGGTGCAGAGCGCCTTCGAGGCGGCGCCGCTGCGGATGTCCCTGCCGGCGCTGACCGCCGCCCAGCCGGTGGCCGGGATCGCCTGCGCGGTCGGGTTCCTCGGCGACCGGCTGCGGGTGACCCCGGCGGCGCTGGCCTGGCAGGCTGCCGGGCTGGTCGCGATCGTGATCGGGGTGATCGTGATCGGCCGCCATCCGGCGATGCCCGGGACCGTCCGCGACACCCTGGAGAGCATCGGGGCACCGCCCGAGGACGGGGCAGAGCCGCGGGAGGGCGGGGCGGAGCAGAAGTCCGGGGGCGGTCCGGAGGACCGACCGGACGACGAGCCGAAGAGCAATCCTGACGGCAATCCGAAGGACGAACCGACGGGCGGGTCCGCGGAGCACGACCGCCCCGGGAGCACCGGTTAGGCCCCGATGTGCTGGAGTGCGCAGGCGGACGCCGTGGCCGGGGGGCTGGTCGCGGTCGCGGGGGTGGCGTGCCTGGTCCGCGCCCACCGGGCCGGCCGGCCCGAGCGCTTGCCGCTCGCCGCGCTCCCCCTGGTCCTGGGCGTGCACCAGCTGATCGAGGCGATGGTCTGGCTCGGCACCGACGGCGGACTGCCGGACGGCCTCGCCGGAGCGGCCCGCACCGCCTGGGCGGTGGTCGCCCTGCCTCTGCTGCCCGTCCTGGTCCCCGCCGCCGTGTGGTGCGCGACCGACGGCCCGCGCCGACGGCTGCTCGCCGCGCTCACCCTGCTCGGTGCGGCGGTCGCCGCTCCGCTGGCCGTGGCCATCGGCTCCCACCCGGTGGGGGCGACCGTGCACGGCCACACCCTCGGCTATGCGGTGGGCATCCCGTACCCGGCTCTCCTGCTGACCGGCTACCTCCTCGTCACCGTCGGCTCCCTGCTGGCAAGCGGCGACCGGCTGCTCCGCCGTCTCGGTCTCCTCACCGGCGCGGGCGCCGCCGCCTGCGCCCTGCTCTGGCACCTCGCCTTCGTCTCCACGTGGTGTGCCCTCGCCGCGCTGACCAGCCTGCTGCTGCTCCAGTGGGCGGGCCACCGACCGGCGAGCGGGCCAGCCCCCGCCGAAGGCCGGGCCCGGTAGGGCGTCCCCTGGGGCCGGCTAAGCGCAGTGCGCCGGTTCCGAGTCGTCGGCCGCGTCGGCCGCGCCGCTCGCCCGGACCGCGCTGCCCGCGTGCCCTCGGAAACGGTCCATCTCGCGCCACTCGGGGCGCAGCCCGGCCAGGGTCGTGGTCGCGAAGTAGAGGGCTCCACCGGCGATCAGGCCGGGTATCAGCCCGACCGCCGCGACCGCCGCACCGGCGACCAGCCCACCGAGCGGGATGCCGGCCCAGGAGAGGGAGTCTCCGAGGGCGTGGACGCGGCCCAGCAGGTGGCGGGGCACCCGTTCGAAGAGGACCGCGCCGAGGATCGGGTTGAGGAAGCCGGCGCCGAAGCCGCCGATCGCGAAGACCGTGAGCACCAGCCACATCGGCGCGTCGAGGGCGAGCACCAGGAAGCGCGGCGCACCGCACAGCAGGAAGCCGGCGAAGAACACCGTCCGGCGGGGCAGCCGGGAGGCGACGGCCGCCGCTATCAGGCTGCCGACGACCGCGGTGGCGCCCATGACGGCCGTGGCCAGGCCGATGGCGGCCGGACCGTTGCCGGACTCGCGCGCCCAGACCGGGACGAGGACGGCGGTGAACCCGGCGTCGATCAGGTTGGTGATGCCGATCATCACGATCACGGTGAGCAGCAGCGGCTCCGAGCGCAGGAAGGTGAAGCCCTCGCGGAACATCCGCCAGTAGCCCGCGGGCTGCTCCTCCGCCGAGGGTTCGGCTGCCACGGCGGGCACCGCCGGGCGCCCCATGCCGCGCGGGAGCGCGACCGCGATGATCAGCGACCCGAGCGCGAAGGTGACCGCGTTGACCGCCAGCCCGGCCAGCGGCCCGATCAGGGCGACCAGCCCGCCGCCGACCGCCGGACCGATGGTGGAGGCCAGCCGCTCGGTGACCCCCGACAGCCCGGTGGCGCGCTCCATCGGCACCCGGGCGTGGTCGGCCGCCTCCGGGACCATGACGGACTTGGCCAAGTCCCCCGGGCCGCGCATCGCCCCGATCACCGCAACCATCACCAGCAGCGCCCAGAACGGGAGCAGCCCCCGGGCGTGCAGCAGCGGGACCAGCCCGGCCGTGACGGCGCTGACCGCGTCCGTCGTCCAGGACACCACGCGCGGCCCGAGCCGGTCCACCAACGGCCCGGTCAGCGCCTTGACCGCCACGTACGGCGCCATTTCGGCGAAGGCGACCAGGCCCGTCATGGTGGCGCTGCCGGTGGTGGCCAGGACGAACCAGGGCAGGGCGATGGCCGAGACGCGCGTGCCGGTCACGGAGACGACCGTGGCGGCCAGCACCCCGGCCAGCGGGCGGAAGCTGCGCCCGGGCGCGTGGACGGCGGCGGTGCCGGTGCCGGTGGTGGTCATGCGGTTTCCCCCTCGGTCGTGGTGGTGCTCGTGTCCGGCAGGACGTGGACGATCACGGAGACCTGCTCGGTACCCTCCGGGGCCGGCCCGCCGTGGTCGATCTGCCGGTAGCGCCGGACCACCTCGAACAGCTCGCCGGAGAGCCGCTCGGCCTCGGCGGGGGTGAGCTGGAGGACCCGGTCGCTGAGGTCCGTCACCCGGCGCCACTCGCGCGGCATGGTCTCGAAGGCGTCCAGCGCGCGCTGGGCGGTCAGGGTGTGCGCGGCCAGGACGGACCGCAGGAAGCCGGCGGCCGTGTCGAGGTCGTCGTCCGCCATGTCGTCCACCGTCCAGACGGTCAGCGGGTGGGCCGAACGCCACCAGCGCTCGCGGGCGTTGCCCCGCTCCTCGTCCTCCTCGACGAAGCCCGCGGCGGCGAGTTGGCGCAGGTGGTAGCTGGTGGCTCCGGAGTTCAGCCCCAGCTGTGCGGCGAGCCTCGTCGCCGTCGACGGGCCGTGCTTGCGCAGGAGTCCGACCAGCTGCATGCGCACGGGGTGCGCCATCGCCCGCATGTTCTTGGCGGTGATGGCGATGTGCGGGTCGTCACTGTGCTTCCAGCCGCGCTCTTCGGTCATGGCAGGAGACTAGAACCGCAAAGGCTTCTTTGCAAAGGGTTTTTCGCGAAGGGTTCTTTGCGAAGAAGTCTTCGCGGTTGCTCGACGCGCAGGAGGCCGCGCCTCCGGGGCCCCGCCGGTCGGCGGGTGCCCGACCGGCCGCTCGGCGGGGGCCCCGGAGCGGACCGCGGCCCGGAGCGGGATTGTCACCCGGGCGGGCGAGGCGCAGGCTGGCAGGAAGGGCCCGGTGGTCGGCCCGTCCCGGTCGGCCGCGGATTCGATGACGGCCGCCGGCGAGCACGAGGGGCAGGGCGATGGCACGCGGGAGGCTCTGGAGCTACGTCGCGTCGGGGGCCCGGGCGCTCGGCGCGTTCGGCGGCGCCGTCGGCGCGTTCGGCGGCGCGGGCGGCACCGGCCACCGGAGCGGGTCCGGGCGCGCGGGCGCACTGGCGACCACCGAGGCCGAGGAGGGCCTCGGCCCGTTCTCACCGGGCGTGATGGCCGCGCCCAGGTCGCTCTCCCGCACCGAGCTGGAGCGACTGCGCTGGACCGGCCGGCAGGACGGCTGCGAGCCGACGGCCCGGCACGTCCAGGTGGCGGACCTGGTCCGCCGGGTGGTGCGCGGCGGTGGCCGGGCGGCGGCCGTCACGGTCCGGGTGGCGCCGGGGCTGCCGGTGGTGGCCGGGGACGCCCGCCGGCTGGAGACGGCCGTCGCCGGGCTGGTCGACCAGGCGATCCGGCGCAGCCCGCCGGGCGGCCGGGTGCTGGTCCGGGCGGACGTGGCGGGTGGCGCGTCCGCACCACGGGCGTCCGGACGGGCGGCGGCGACCCGCGGCCGGGTGGAGGTCCGGGTCTGCGACCGGGGCTCCTCCGAGCCGACCGGGGCGCGCGAACGGCTGATCGCCGGTGTCCGGACGGACGGCGTGGTGGGGCCCGCCCTGCACAGCCTGGTGGACGCCGCCGGCGGCCGGCTCGCGGTGGAGCCCACCCCCGGCGGCGGGCTGACCGTCGTCCTGCTGCTGACCGTCGCGTACGACTGACCGAGTACCGCGGCGTCCGGGGCCGGACCGGGGCGCGCACCCGGCGGATTCGGCCCACGAAACCTAGACTTGCCCCATGCCCCGGCTCAACGACCAGGTCAGGGAGCTGCTCCAGGAGTACGCCGACCTGATCAACATCACCGGCGGGGACGCCTTCCGGGCCCGCGCCTACGAGAAGGCCGCCCGGGCGGTCGGCGGCCACCCCGGGGACCTGGCCGGCCTGGACGTCAAGGGGCTGCAGCAGATCCCCGGCGTCGGGAGGTCCACGGCCGAGAAGATCGCCGAGTACCTCGCCACCGGGACCGTGCCCGCCCTGGAGGCGCTGCGCGCCGAGATCCCGTCCGGCGTACGGGAGATGATGGCCGTCCCCAGTGTCGGGCCCAAGCGCGCCCTGGCCCTCTACCGCGACCTCGGGATCTCCTCGGTGGACGAACTCGCCGCGGCCGCCCGCGCGGAGCGGCTCGCCGACCTGCCCGGCTTCGGCGAGCGCAGCGGCGAGAAGATCCTGCACGGCATCGAGCTGATGCGGCAGTCCGGCGGCCGCACGCTGCTGGACACCGCCAGCGAGCTGGCCGAGCAGCTCGTCGCCGTGCTCTCCGCCGTCCCCGGCTGCACCCGCTGCGCGTACGCGGGCTCGCTGCGCCGGATGCGCGAGACGGTGGGCGACATCGACGTGCTCGCGACCGCCGAGGACTCCGCCCCGCTGATGGCCGCGCTCACCGGACTCCCCTCCGTCGCCGAGGTGATCGGCAGCGGGAGCACCAAGACCTCGGTCCGTACCACCCAGGGCGTACAGGTCGATCTGCGGGTCCTCCCGGAGGAGGACTGGGGAGCCGCACTGGTCTACTTCACCGGCTCGAAGGCGCACAACATCAAGCTGCGCACGATGGCCGTCCGGGCCGGGCTGAAGCTCTCCGAGTACGGGCTGTTCGAGGTGGACGGCGGCGCCAAGGTGGTCTCGGAGGCCGAGGACGAGGTGTACGCGGCCCTCGGACTGCCGTGGATCCCGCCGCCGCTGCGCGAGGACCGGGGCGAGATCGAGGCCGCGCTGGACGGCGGACTCCCGGACCTGGTCCAGGAGTCCGACCTGCGCGGCGACCTGCACACCCACACCGACCTGACCGACGGGCTGGCCACCCTGGAGGAGATGATCGACACCGCGGCCGCCCGCGGCTACTCCTACTTCGCCGTCACCGACCACGCCCCGGACCTGGTGATGCAGCGGATGACGGACGAGAAGATGCTCGCCCAGCGCGAACAGCTCCGGCAACTCGCCGGCCGGCACAAGAAGTTGCGCCTGCTGCACGGCACCGAGCTGAACATCGGCCCGGACGGCGGGGTGGACTGGCCACCGGAGTTCCTGGCCGGCTTCGACGTCTGCGTGGCCTCCGTGCACTCGCACTTCACCCTGGACCGGGCCGCCCAGACCCGTCGGCTGATCCGCGCCTGCGAGAACCCGTACGTGCACGTCATCGGGCACCTCACCACCCGCCGGATCGGCCGGCGCGGGCCGATCGACGTCGACCTGGACGCGGTGTTCGAGGCCGCCGCGCGCACCGGCACCGCGATCGAGATCAACAGCTCCCCGCAGCGGCTCGACCTGCGCGACGAGGACGTCCTGCGGGCCCGGCGGCACGGCGTGCGCTTCGCGATCGACAGCGACGCCCACGCCACCGGCCAGCTCGGCTACCCGCGCTACGGCATCGGCACGGCGCAGCGCGGCTGGCTCACCGCCGAGGACGTGGTCAACACCTGGACCTGGCAGAAGCTGAAGCACTTCCTCCGCAAGGACGCGGTGCCCGGGTAGCCCCGAACGTCACTCCCCGCCGCAGGAGGCCCCGGGCGAGGCCAGCACCCGGGCCGCGCTGCGGTGCCCGAGCCCGGCCGCGCGCCCGAGGTCCCCGGTGTCCAGGAAGCCGGCCAGGAACCCCGCCGCGAAGGCGTCCCCGGCCCCGGTGAGGTCGCGCACCTCGGCCACCGGCGGCACCGGCACCATGACCAGCGGCTCGCCGGGCACGTCGACGGCGGTCGCCTCGGCACCCGCCTTGGTGACCACCGCGGTGGCCGCCAGCCGGGCGCGCTCCGGCCCGGGCAGACCGCCGACCAGCAGCCCGAGGAACGCCGACTCGGAGCGGTTGGCGAACACGAAGGTCGGCGCCGACTCGGCCAGCAGACCAAGGAAGCGCTCCCGTCCGAACCGCTCCAGCATGCCGGTCGAGGAGGCGTCCACCGAGGTGGTGCCGCCCGCCCTCCGGACCCGGGCGAGCGCGTCCACCGCCGTGCCGCCGACCGGCTCTCCGTCGAAGGAGTAGGCCGGCACGTGCAGGTGGGTCAGTCCGGTCAGCCACTCGTCCGGGACCCGCTCCAGCAGGGTGGCGGCGCCCCGGTCGGGCAGCATGGTCCGCTCGCCGTCCTGGTCGATCAGCACCACGACGCTGCCCGTCCGGCCGCGCCGGGAGACCCGCACGTCGACGCCGTGGCCGGCCAGTTCGGCGACCAGGCCGTCCCCGACCGCGTCCTCGCCGACGCAGCCGAGGAAGCGGGCGGGGTGCTGCCCGGCGGCGAAGCAGGCGACGTTGGCCGCGCTGCCGCCGCGCCGCCGGAAGATCCGGGCGCCGGAGTCGGTGCCGTGCCGCAGCGGGCCGTCGGCCCAGACCACGATGTCCTCGACGAGGTCGCCGAGCACCCCCAGCACGGCTCAGGCCCCGCCGTCGGCGACGACGGCCGAAGCGGCGTCACCCGCTGCGGCGTCACCGGCACCACGGCCCGCGCCGTCCGAAGCGGCGTCACCCGCCGCCGAACCCACCCCCGCAGCCAGCGCGGTCGCGATCTCCCCGCCGAGCCGGACGTTGCCCCGGTACACCTCGACGTTGACCTCCAGGCTGCGCCCGCCGGTGTCCCGCTGGATGAAGTCGAGGAGGAACGGCGTGGAGGCGTTGCCGGTGACGCCACGGCGCTCGGCCTCCGCCCAGGCGCGGGCGAGGATGCCGTCCAGCTCGTCGGGCGGCAGCTGCTTGGCCGGGTCGACCGGGTTGGCGATCAGGACGGCCTGCGGCAGTTCGAGCCGGTCCCGGGACTCGATGATCCTGGCGGCCTGCTCGGGCGACTCCACGCTGAAGTTGATCTCGTGGCCGGAGTCGGTGACGTAGAAGCCGGGGTACTTGCGGGTGCGGTAGCCGATGACCGGGATGTTGTAGGTCTCGAAGCGCTCCAGGGTGGCCCTGATGTCGAGGATGGACTTCACGCCGGCGCTGATCACGGTGACCGGGGTGGCGGCCAGGGTGGTCATGTCGGCCGACTCGTCGAAGCTCTCCGAGGCGCCGAAGTGCACGCCGCCGAGGCCGCCGGTGGAGAAGACCCGGATGCCCGCGCGGTGGGCGAGGAAGGCGGTGGCGGCGACGGTGGTGCCGCCGTGCCGGCCGAGCGCGGCGACCACCGGGAGGTCGCGCAGGCTCACCTTGTCCAGGCCGTCGACGGCGGACAGTTCGGTGATCTGCTCGGTGCTCAGCCCGACCGTGGGCACCCCGGCGTGCACCCCGATCGTGGCCGGGACGACGCCCGCCGCCCGCAGCTGCCGCTCGGCCTCCAGCGCGACGGCCAGGTTGCGCGGCCGCGGCAGTCCGTGGGTGAAGATGGTCGACTCCAGGGCGACCACCGGCCGGCCTTCGGCGAGGGCCCGGGCGACCTCCTCGGAGACCTGGACGGCGGGAGTGGTGGGGCGAAGTCCGGTCATGATGCGAACTCTCTGTGAGGTTGCCACTGCGGTGGGGCAACGTCTGCTCAGCGTATGGACGGCTCGCATCGGAATCCAGAATGAGTCCTGAGGTTTCCGATAGGCCTGCGCCTATTGGTTCGTCTACCCTGACAACCATGGGTCTCACCTTGCGTCAGCTCCAGGTCTTCCTGACCGTCGCCGAGACGCTGCACTTCGGGCGGGCCGCCGAGCGGCTGCACATCTCGCAGCCGACGGTGAGCCAGGAGGTCGCCCGGCTGGAGCGGACCGTCGGCGTCGAGCTGTTCGACCGCAGCCGCCGCTCGGTGGCGCTCACGGAGGCCGGCGAGGTGATGGCCACCGAGAGCGCCCGGCTGCTGCGGCAGGCCGAGACGCTGCTGACCCGGGTACGGCTGCACGAGGAGTCCCGGCTGGGCACCGCCCGGATCGTCGCCTCGCCGAGCGTGGTGAACCGACTGCTGCCCGCCGTGGTCAGCCGGGCCGAGCAGGAGCTTCCGGCGCTCGACACCACCGAACTCGCCGTGGACACCGGGCAGGTCTCCGCCACCCTGGCCGCCGAGCTGGCCGACATCGGGCTCGGGCGCTTCCTCGACGAGGTGACCGGCTACCGGCTGGAGCGGATCGCCGACGAACCGGTCCTGGTGGCGCTCGGCCGGGACCATCCGCTGGCCCGCCGGAGCAGCCTGGGCCTGGCCGAACTGCGCGACCTGCCACTGCTGTTGTGGCCGCGCGAGCAGCACCCCCGCTACTACGACCACGTGCTCGGCCTCTGCGCGGACCACGGCGTGGACCCACCGGTGCTGGTCAGCCCGCCGCGGATCGTCGGCTCCCGGCTCTACCTGCTCGCCCGCAACCGCGCCTTCTCGCTGGTGCCCGGCTCGATGACCGGCCACCTCACCGAGGACGTGGCCACCGTACGGCTGGAGGGGCGGGCCACCCTTCCGCTGGAGATGCAGTGGCGGACGGACGACCGGCGGCCCCGGCTGGCCTCGCTGCGGGACCTGATCCGGCAGGAGGCCGCGGAGCTGGAGGACGTCTGACCCGCCCCGTCGCACGGCCCGGGTCCGAGCCCAAGTCCGGACCCGAGCCCGAATCCGGGTCCGAGCCCGAATCCGGGTCCGAGCCCGAGCCCGAGCCCGGGTCCGAACCCGGGTCCGGGTCCGAGTCCGAGTCCGACCGGCGGAATCCTTGACGCTGGCATGCCACCACCGGAAGGATTCCCGGATCATCCGACCGGCCCGCGGCACCCGCCCGCGGGCCGCCGAACCCCGGGAACCCGCCTTGGCCCTGCGCCCGTTGCTCCGCCGCGCCGCCGGTCTGATCGGCGCCGCCGTCCTCACCCTGGCCGGCACCCTCACCGCCGCCGGCCCGGCCCACGCCGACTTCGGCACCGACTACCACGACCCGGTCACCGCCACCAAGCCGCTCACCCGCCCCGACACCCGCTCCTGCACCGTCGAGGCGATGCACGAACGCGAGTTCCGCAACGGGTACGGCAACCCGCCGGACACCCCGTACACCACCACCCTCACCCCTCCCGCCGACTGCGCCGGACCCTGGTCCGCGGTGGTCCTGGACCTCCACGGACAGGTCGCCGGACGGCAGTTCGACCGGATCTTCAGCGTCCGCGTCGGCGGCGTCCAGGTGCTGCTCTCCTCCACCCCCGAGCCGTCCAAGGACGGCATCGCCTGGAACGTCGAGCACGACGTCACCCGCTACGCCCCGCTCTTCACCGGCGGCCCGCAGGACTTCTCCTTCGACCTCGCCAACGTCACCGACGCCACCTACACCGGCGTCTTCACGATCAGCGCCAACCTGACCTTCTACACCGCCGACGCCCACTGGCCGGCCGCCCGCGCCGCCGACCGGCTGCTCACCACCGGACCGTTCGGGCTCACCAGCACCTCCCCCGCCGCCGGGCGCGACCTCACCTTCCCGCAGAACCTCGAACGCCTCACCGCCGAGGTCTACGCCCGGGGCGGCGGCGCCTGCGAGGAGTTCGCGTACGCCTCCGCCCCGGACGCCTTCGCCGCCGCCAACCCGGGCACCGGCATCTGCGGCAAGGGCCCGTTCCGCGAGCTGCGGCTGACCGTGGACGGCCGGGTGGCCGGCGCGGTCTGGCCGTACCCGGTGATCTACACCGGCGGCTGGGACCCGCTGCTCTGGCGGCCCGTGCCCGGCGTCTTCGCCTTCGACCTGCCCGCCTACCGGCTCGACCTCACCCCGTACGTCGGGCTGCTGCTGGACGGCCGGCCGCACGCCGTGGGCGTCACCCTGAACACCGCCGAGGCGCAGAGCAACGACATCTGGACCGGCCAGGTCAACCTCTTCGCCGAGACCGACCACGGCGCCGACCGCACCACCGGACAGCTCACCGACCACCGGGTCGCCCCGGAGGCCACCGTCGCGACCGACCTCGCCGACCACGGCGGCGGCAGCGGCGACTGGACGGTCACCGCCGCCCGGAACGACCTCGCCCGGGGCTGGGTGCAGACCTCGCACGGCCGGATCACCACCGAGGTCCACGACGAACTCGCCTTCCGCTCCACCCAGCGACTGCGCGACGCGGGCAACGACGTGACGCTGCACAACGGCGCCGACCTCACCCGCACCACCGCCACCTGGGGCGGCGGCCCGCACCGCACCACCACCGTCCACGAGGGCGAACCGCTGGACGTCAGCTACCGGGTGAGCCGCGACGCGGCCGGCAACACCGACCAGACCACCGCCATGGACCTCGGCTACCACCGCGACACCACCGCGGCGACCGGCGGCCACGTCACCGAGCGCTCCACCGTCGACCACACCCTGCGCCCCACCGCCACGCGGCACGACGGGGACCGCACCGTCCGGACCGGCAGCAGCGCCGAGGAGTACCGGAGCACCGGGCCCGAGGGGCCGTACCGTCGGACCCTGAACTTCGTGGACGGCTGGCCGCGGCCCTGACGGTCGCCGCTCGCCGGCCCGCGCCGCCCCTCCGCGGCACGTCGACGCCGCTCGCCGCCCCTCGCCGGCACGTCGCCGCCCGAGTTGCGAAATTGGTCGGATTCATACCGTTCACCCCTGGTGCACGGCCCGTAGGAGGCGCATGATGGGAGGTGGACCTGCGAGGTAGCTGAAGGAAGTTCGACCGCAGGAGGCAGTGGCGACGGATCGAGACGGATCAGGGTCTGCCGCTGGGACTACCTCGGTCGACGATCGAACTACCGGCCGGAGGACGTCACGTCCGGAGGCCACCCCCACCTCGTAGGTTCCGCGCGTCCACGGAGCATCCCCTCGGCCCGTGGACGCGCACCTTTTCCCGCGCGCCGCGCCTCCCGCGTCCTGTCCCCGCGCCGCACCTCCCGCGCCCCGGCTACCGCGCGCCCGCCCAGCCCATCTCCCAGGCGTGCACGGCGATCCCGACCCGGTTCGCCACCCCGAGCTTGCGCTGGATGCTGGCGACGTGGGTCTTCACCGTTCCCGGCGAGATGAACAGCTCCGCGGCGATGTCCGCGTTGGTGCGGCCCGCCGCGACGTGCCCGGCGATCTCCACCTCCCGCTCGGTCAGCGGCACCACCGGCGCCGCCCGCCGGCGCTCCGGGCGGCGCGGCTGCGTCACGTGCCGCAGCAGCCGGACCGTGACCGACGGACTGATCAGGCTCTCCCCGTCCGCCGCCGCCCGTACCGCCTCGGCGAGCAGGGACGGGCCGGAACGCTTCAGCAGGAAGCCGGACGCCCCGTGCTGCAGGGCCGGGTACACGTACTCGTCCAGGTCGAAGGTGGTCAGCACCACCACCCGCACCGGATCCGCCACGTCCGGCCCGGCCAGCCGCCGGGTCAGCTCCAGTCCGTCCATCCGCGGCATCCGGATGTCCACCAGCGCGACGTCCGGCCGCAGTTCGGCCGCCAGCTCCAGCGCGGACAGCCCGTCCACCGCCTCGCCCACGACCTCGATGTCCGGCTGGGCCGTCAGGATCCGCCGGACACTCCGCCGGACGGCCTCCTGGTCGTCGGCGATCAGGGTGCGGATCACCCGCCGGCCCCCACCGTTCGCACTCGTCACGCCCAGCAGTGTGGCGCACGGGTGGCGGACGGGAAAGTTCACGCGGTGGAACCGGCCCGGTTCACCTTCGTCCGGTGAGCTGGCCGCCATGAACGATTCCAATGGACGTCCCTCCGTCAGCAGGCGCGGGCTCCTGGCCGGCGCGACCGGCGTCGGCCTCGGCGGTGCCGTGTCCCTCGCCGGCGTCCAGGCCACCCCCGCCGCCGCCTCCCCGGTGCTCTGGCAGCGCCCGGACCGCTCCGGCGCGCCCCGCGTGGCCGGCCTGCACCTCCAGTTCGGCTCGGACGCCTCGCGCGAGGTGGTGGTCTCCTGGCACACCACCAGGTCCGTCGGCAACCCGCGTGTGATGTACGGGACTTCGAACAACGGCTTCGGCCGGACGGTCCAGGCCTCGACCCGCACCTACCGGGACGCCGCCTCCGGCACCGAGGTCCAGGCGCACCACGCCCGGCTGACCGGCCTGCACGCCGACACGGACTACGTCTACGCCGCCGTCCACGACGGCACCACCCCCGAGCTCGGCACCGTCCGCACCGCCCCGCGCGGCCGGTCCGCCTTCACCTTCACCAGCTTCGGCGACCAGGGCACCCCCACCCTCGGCAGGAAGACCGCCAACGGCTACGTGAACGACAACCTCGGCAGCCCCGCCGCCGGCGACACCACCGCCGGGGTCGAGCGGATCGCCCCGCTGTTCCACCTGCTCAACGGCGACCTGTGCTACGCGAACATCGCCACCGACCGGGTCCGCACCTGGTCCGACTGGTTCGAGAACAACAGCCGCTCGGCCCGCCACCGCCCCTGGATGCCCGCGGCCGGCAACCACGAGAACGAGAAGGGCAACGGCCCGATCGGCTACGGCGCCTACCAGGCGTACTTCGAGCTGCCGGACGCCCGCTCCGACCCGGAGACCAACGGCCTGTGGTACTCGTTCACGGCCGGCTCGGTACGCGTGATCAGCCTCAACAACGACGACGTGGCCTACCAGGACGGCGGCAACAGCTACGTCCACGGCTACTCCGGCGGCGCCCAGCAGCGCTGGCTGGAGCGGGAGTTGATCGCGGCCAACGCGGACCCGGGGATCGACTGGATCGTGGTCTGCATGCACCAGGTGGTGATCTCCACCGCCGACAGGTTCAACGGCGCCGACCTCGGCGTCCGCGAGGCCTGGGTGCCGCTGTTCGACAAGTACGGCGTGGACCTGGTGGTCTGCGGCCACGAGCACCACTACGAGCGCTCGCACCCGATCCGCGGCCAGCAGCCGACCGACACCCGCACGCCGATCCCGGTCTCCACCGGCACCGAGACCATCGACACCACCAAGGGCACCGTCCACATGGTCATCGGCGGCGGCGGCACCTCCGCCCCGTCCAACCAGCTCTTCTTCAGCCCCGCCAAGGCACGGGTGATCACCGGCGTCGGCGCCGTCGACCCGGCCACCGGCAAGCGCCCGCCGGTGTACGTGATCGAGGACGCCCCCTGGTCCGCCTTCCGGGACGCCGACAACCCGTACGGCTTCGCCTCCTTCGACGTCGACCCGGGCGGCCGCAACGGGCAGACCACCATCGGCGTCACCTACTACTCCGTCAGCGGCCCGTACGGGGACCTCGTCCCGGTCGACCGCTTCACCCTGACCCGCCCGCGCGGCACCCGCGGCGGCGGCCGGGGTCACTAGGGCGTACTCGACGGCAGCCTCCGACCGGCGGAGACCGTCCGGTGCGCCTCATCCCGTCATCGTGCCTCACCCGGTAGCCCCTCCGCCTCACGCGCACGCACGGACGCGGCGCCGCCCCGCGCGGGTCGGCGCCCCGGGGCGCGCCGCAGCGCCCCCGCCGG
>NZ_JBHXTL010000119.1:0-31544 GCF_042677365.1 Kitasatospora sp. NPDC127116 | reverse complement strand
CCTTGAGCTCTGCCAGATGGTCCATGGTGCGTCCTCGGGTGGGCGGTAGGCGGGAGGCGGGGGGCGGTGGGCGGGGGGGGGGGGTGCGGGGGGGCGCGCCGCCCCACTCCCACTCCCGCCCCCGCGACCGCGACCGCGACCACCCCTCTCAACAGCCCTCCGCCGCCCCCGAGTTCCACGGATCGCCGCCCGGGCCCGGGCGAATTCACCGCAATAGCACCAACGCCCGCCGGACCGGCCGGGAACCGTGGCATCTTCATGCTCGGGCGGCGGCGATCTCCCGGATTGGTTGCGATCACCGGTGCACTCGGGGAGAGTTGATGAGGCCAAGGATCCCGGAGCGCCCGGAGGGGAAACTGGAAAGTGCATCGGGATCCCGGATTCGAAGCCCCCGTACCGACGCGCGACGGAACCGGCGGAACCCGGCGAATGTGCTGGACGGCCCGGGAACTGCGTGAGAAGCGCAGTTCGCCCGGTCCCGTTCCAGCCGATTCCGGCCGGTTCCACCGAGTTCCACCCGGACGGCTCCGAGTCGAGGCAGGCCCACGCGAAGGCCGAGCGAGCCGAGCACGGAGCGAACTCCGGGGGGAGCAGCCATGACCACGCCGTTCTCGCGGCGAAAGGGCGCCGGAACGGCCGGCGGGCGAGGTGCCGGGCAGCTGGACGAGGCCGCCCTCAGTGCCGTTCCCGCACCCGAAGCCCCGTACGACTACGGCCACTTCAGCCGTCTCGCGGGCCCGGCGTACGACCCGGACGAGGACGACGACCTCGGTGGCGGCGTCTACTGGCCCGAACCGGCCGCCCCGTACGACCCCGCGTCGGCGAGCGCCCCGCAAGACCCCACCCCGGCGAGCACCCCGTACGCCTCTCCCCCGTACGAGCCACCGCCCGCGGTCCCCTACCGCGTCCGGTACCGCAGCCTGCTGCGCCGCGAGCCGCACCGGATCCGCGCCGCGCTGCTGATGGTCGCCGCCCCGGTGGTGGAGGTGGTGCTGCTGGTCTGGCTGCTGCTGCCGGAGCACTGGCCCGAGCGGCTGGACGAGACGAACGCCCTGGTGCTGCTCGGCGACAAGGTGATGATCGGCATCATCGCCGTCGTCGAGGTGTTCCGGCTGGTCAACGTCGTCTCCAACACCCACGCCACGCTGGTCGCCCGTGACCCGGTCCCGGTGACGCCGGTGCCCGGCACCCGGGTCGCCTTCCTCACCACCTGCGTGCCGGGCAAGGAGCCGCCGGAGATGGTCCGGGCCACGCTGACCGCGGCCCGCGCCGTTCGGCACAACGGACCCTACGACGTCTGGCTGTTGGACGAGGGAAACGATCCTGCAATGCGGGAGCTCTGCGCCGAGCTGGGCGTGCGGCACTTCAGCCGCGCCGGCCGGCCGCAGTGGAACCGGCCGAAGGGCAGGTTCCGCGCCGGCACCAAGCACGGCAACTACAACGCCTGGCTCCAGGCCCACGGCGACGACTACGAGTTCTGGGTGTCCGTGGACACCGACCACGTTCCGCTGCCGGACTTCTGCGAACGGATGCTCGGCTACTTCCGCGACCCCGACGTGGCATTCGTGGTCGGCCCCCAGGTGTACGGGAACTACCGCAGCTCGGGCTCGGCCGTCACCAAATTCTCCGAGAGCCAGCAGTACCTCTTCCACGCCCTCGTCCAACGCGCCGGAAACCGATACGGCGCGCCCATGTTCGTGGGCACCAACAACGCCGTCAGAATCAGCGCGCTCCAGTCGATCGGCGGGTTGTACGACTCCATCACCGAGGACATGGCGACCGGTCTGGAGTTCCACCGCAGCCGAAACCCGGAGACCGGGGAACGCTGGAAGTCCGTGTACACCCCGGACGTGCTCGCGGTCGGCGAAGGACCGTCCTCCTGGACCGACTTCTTCTCCCAGCAACTGCGCTGGAGCCGCGGCACCTACGAGACCCTCTTCACCCAGTACTGGCGGGTGCTGTGGCAGCTGTCCCCCGGGCGGTTGCTCAACTACACGCTGATGGTGGGCTTCTACCCGATGGCGGCGCTCACCTGGCTGCTCGGCGGCCTGTCCAGCGTCCTCTACCTGGGCTTCGGCGCATCGGGCGTGCACGTCTCCTCGGAGATCTGGATGATGCTCTACAGCGACGCCGCCGCGCTCCAGCTCCTGCTCTACACCTGGAACCGCAAGCACAACGTGAGCCCGCACGAGCCGGCCGGCTCCTCCGGGGTCGCCGGGATGGTGATGTCGGCGCTCTGCGGCCCGGTCTACGCGGCCTCGCTGCTCCAGTCGCTGCTGCGGGTGCGCAGCCGCTTCGTGGTGACGCCCAAGGGCCGCTCGGCCAGCACCGACCGGCTCGGCACCTTCCGCTTCCACCTCTTCTGGACGCTGGTGTTCGGCGGCGCGATCACCGCCTCCTACGTCACCGGCTACGACCACGCCGCGATGCGCGCCTGGGCCTGGATCGCCCTGGTGCTCACCCTCCTGCCGGTCCTGATCACCGCCGGCGACGCCGTCCGCCGCCGCCGGACCCGCCCCACCGCCAACCTCACCGTCACCGGCGGCCCGACGGCCACCCCGACGGTCCTCCTGGAGAAGCGCCGCCCGCGCCACGCCCGCGACCCCCGGAGCTCGCCGCCCGCACGCACGGCACCGGATCCGTCGCCCAGCCGGCCCGCACCCGACCGCCCCGCACCCGACCGCGCCGGCAGCGGCACATCCCCCCACTGACAGCACTCGCGGACAGCACCCACCGACCCCCAGCCCGGCACCCGACCGCCTCCCGAGGGGAGCACCACCGTGAAGATCCACAAGGCCGGCCGCACCAAGCGCCTCGCCCTCGGCAGCACCGTCGCGCTGACCGTGGCCGGGATGAACGCTCCGGCCGTCCTCGGCTTCGCCTCCGAGCAGTACCACCACTACGTGATCAACCGCCCCGAGTACAAGGCGCAGTACGGCCACTGGCAGACCCTGTCGCTGCCCGCCGAGTTCCGGGTCAACGCCGTGCACGCGACCCTGCTGCGCACCGGCAAGGTCCTGATCGTGGCCGGCTCGGGCAACGACGAGAAGCAGTTCAACGCGGGCACCTTCAAGAGCCTGCTCTGGGACCCGGCCGCGAACACCTACAAGCTGGTCCCCACCCCGGCCGACATGTTCTGCGGCGGCCACACCTCGCTGCCGGACGGCCGCGTCCTGGTGGCCGGCGGCACCCAGCGCTACGAGAAGCTGGCCGCCGCCGTGAAGAAGGCGGCCGGCATCATGCGGGTGCGCAACGAGAGCCCGGAGCGCGACCGGACCTTCCCCACGGGCACCGTCTTCGTCGCCCCGAACGGCCACGAGTACGCCAGCACCGCCCCGGTGACCGTCCCGGCCGCGACCAAGACCGGCTCCGGCCGCGAGACCGTGGTCACCGCCGGCGAGCAGCGGGTGTACGTGGAGGCGGTCGGCCCGGGCCCGGACTACGTCTCCGACTCCCCCGCCCAGTACCGGATCAAGGGCCTGAGCGGCACCGACGCCCACAACCTGTACGGGCAGAACGAGAAGCTCACCCTGGACAAGCAGGAGTACCAGGGCATCCGCTCCGCCTTCGAGTTCAACCCGGACACCGAGCTCTACGAGCCGGTCACCGACATGGCCCACGCCCGCTGGTACCCGACGCTGACCGGGCTGGGCGACGGCCGGGTGGTCACCGTCTCCGGCCTGGACGACACCGGGGAGGTCCTCAACGGCAACGACAACGAGGTCTACGACCCGAGGACCAAGTCCTGGTCCAAGGGCCCCGACCACTACTTCCCGACCTACCCGGCGATCTTCCTGACCGACTCCGGCAAGCTCTTCTACTCCGGCTCCAACGGCGGCTACGGCCCCGGCGACAAGGGCCGCGAGCCCGGCTTGTGGGACGTGTCGACCGGGGCCTTCCAGCCCGTCCCCGGCCTGCGCGACCCCAACCTCACCGAGACCTCCTCATCCGTGCTGCTGCCGCCCGCCCAGGCGCAGAAGGTGATGGTGCTCGGCGGCGGTGGCGTCGGCGAGTCCCCGCTGTCCACGGCCCGCACCGACATCGCGGACCTGTCCTCCGCCGCACCCGCCTTCACCCCGGGCCCGGACCTGCCGGCCGGCGGCACCCGCTACCTCAACAGCGTGATCCTCCCGGACGACACCGTCTTCACCACCGGCGGCTCCAGCGGCTACCGCGGCCGGGGCGACAGCGACCTGCTCAAGGCGCAGGTGTACCACCCGGACACCAACAGCTTCAGCACCGCCGCCGAGCCGGCCGTCGGCCGCGACTACCACTCCGAGGCGCTCCTGCTGCCGGACGGCCGGGTCGCCGTGCTGGGCTCCAACCCGCTCTTCGCCGACAAGGCCGAGACCCGGCCGGGCGGCTTCGAGCAGCGCATCGAGATCTACACCCCGCCGTACCTGTACCACGGCGAACGCCCGCAGGTCGGTGCCGTTCCGCAGGCGGCCGGGCTCGGCGGCACGCTGGCCGTCGGCACCGCACGGCCGGAGGCGGTCGCCGGCGCCAGGCTGATCCGGCCGAGTTCGGTCACCCACGTGACGGACGTCGAACAGCGCTCGGTGGCCCTGGACATCGCCGGGCGGACGGCGGACGGCGTCTCGCTGACCCTGCCCCGCAACCCCGACCTGCTGCCGCCGGGCTGGTACATGCTGTTCCTGACGGACGCCGCCGGCACCCCGTCGGTCGCCCGCTGGATCCAGGTCACCGCGTAGCCGCAACGGCCCGCGCGGTCACGCACGGGCCCGCGCCGTGCGGCCCGGGCCGGCGCGGGCGGCCTCAGCGCGCCGCCCGCGCCAGCCCGAGCGCGTACGGCAGCCAGAACTCGCCCGCCCGGGGCTCGCCCCGGCCGCAGTCGCCGTCCGACTCCCCCGGGTTCTTGATCCACAGGTAGGCGTCCACCCCGGGCCGGCCGGTCTCGGTGGTCGGCCGCTCGCCGAGCGCGCGCCCGGGTGGGTTGCACCAGGAGTCGCCGCCCAGGGCCCCGTTGCCGCTGCGGCTGGTGTCGATGACGAAGTTCTTCCCGCCCAGGGCCGCGGAGAGCCTGGCGCCGTAAGCCGCGTTCCGCGCGGTGTCGTAGAAGTTGGCGACGTTCACGGCGAAGCCGTCCGCCGCCGCGATGCCCGACTTGCGCAGGGCGGTGGCCAGTTCCTCCGGGTCCTGCGCCCAGCCGGGGTTGCCCGCGTCCAGGTAGACCCGCGCGTTCGGGTTCTTCTTCAGCTCCTGGACGGCGAAGGCCAGCAGGCCGTACCGCTCGGCGGCCAGGTCGCCCTTGATCCCGCAGGTGTCCAGGGTGTGCGCGACGGCGTCCGGCTCCAGCACCACCCAGGCCTTGCGGTCGCCGAGGGCCTGGGCGACGCCGGTGATCCAGGCGCGGTAGGCGGCCGCGTCGGGGGCGCCGCCGGCCGAGTACTGGCCGCAGTCGCGGTGCGGGATGTCGTAGGCGACGAAGACCGCCGTCCGGCCCGCCTCGGCGGCCCGTCGGCTCACCTGTTCGGCGATCTCCCCGGCGCCCTGCTCGCCGAGCCACTGCGAGGAGGGCTGGGCGGCGATCCGCAGCAGTTCGTCGGCCTCCGCCGTCCGGCCCTGCCCGCGCAGCGCGGACACCTGGTGGGCGGCGTTGGTCCGGTCGGAGACGTAGAAGGCCTGGCCGGGAAGCTGGGCGAAGCCCGCGCCCGCCGCCGCGCCGTCGGCCGTACCCGCGGCGGACGGAGCGGACCCGGTTCGCGGCTCGCCGCCGTCCGACCCGCTGCAGCCGGACACGGCCGCCAGTACCACCCCGGCCAGCAGCGCCCCCACGGCCCCGCGCAACGCCCCTGCCCGCCCCAGCCCGTGCACGTACCGCTCCTCCCCGGGACCGGTCCGGCGACCGGTCGGCACCAGCTAAGCACACCCGGCACCGGTCGACTCCCACCGTCGGTGAACGCCAAGTGGCCGTGGGCGGACGGGACATCGAACCCGTCCGGTCCACGGCCACCGGCGACCGGAAGTGCTCAGGAACGCGCGGCGGCGCTCAGGCGGGGGCTCACGCCTCCTTCAGGTTCGGCACCTGCCAGTCGATGGCCTCGGCGCCGAAGGAGTCCAGCGCCGCGTTGATCTGCGAGAACGGACGGCTGCCGAAGAACAGCTTCGCCGACAGCGGCGACGGGTGCGCCCCCTGCACCACCACGTGCTTGGCGGTGTCGATCAGCGGCAGCTTCTTCTTCGCGTAGTTGCCCCACAGCACGAAGACCACGGGCTCCTCGCGGTCGCTCACCGCCTTGATCACCGCGTCGGTGAACTTCTCCCAGCCCTTCGCCTTGTGCGAGTTGGCCTCGTGCGCGCGGACCGTGAGCACCGCGTTGAGCAGCAGCACACCCTGCTCGGCCCAGTGCATCAGGTAGCCGTTGTCCGGGGCGGGGATGCCCAGGTCGGCGTCCAGCTCCTTGAAGATGTTGCGCAGCGACGGCGGCGTCCTGGTGCCCGGCAGCACCGAGAAGCTCATGCCGTGGGCCTGCCCGTTGTCGTGGTACGGGTCCTGGCCGAGCACGAGCACCCGGACCTTGTCGTACGCGGTGGCGTCCAGCGCGGCGAACTCCTGGCCGCTCGGCGGGAACACCTCGTGCTCCGCGCGCTGGGCCGCCACGAAGGCCGCCAGCTCCGCGAAGTACGGCTTCTCCGTCTCGGCGCCCAGCACCCCGCGCCAGGACTCGGGCAGCTCCAGCCCGCCGCCCTCGCCGGCCTCGACCACGCCCGCCTCGACCGTGTCCGTCACGACATCTACCTCCAACACCGCGGCTGCTGCGCCGCACGCCCTCTTTCACCCCGAACGCTACACAGCCCCACCGACAACTCACGCCCGCGGAGCGGGTTCCGGGCTCCGGCCGGAACCCGCCCGCCCCCTCCCCGGGTACGCAGCGGCCCCGCCCCGGGTACGCCGCGACGCCTCCCCCGGATACGCAGCGGCCCCGCCCCGGCGACCGGCCGGAACGGGGCCCACGACAGCACCGCGGAGGTCAGACCAGCTCGACCAGGTCCGCGATCGACTGGACCACGCGGGTCGGCCGGTACGGGAACCGCTCCACGTCGGCCGCGGCGGTCAGCCCGGTGAGCACCAGGATCGTCTCCATGCCGGCCTCCATGCCCGCGACGATGTCGGTGTCCATCCGGTCGCCGATCATCACCGCCGTCTCGGAGTGGGCCCCGGCGGTGTTCAGCGCCTCGCGCATCATCAGCGGGTTGGGCTTGCCGACGAAGTACGGCTCGACGCCGGTCGCCTTGGTGATCAGCGCCGCGACCGATCCGGTGGCCGGCAGCACGCCCTCCGGGGAGGGGCCGGTCTCGTCCGGGTTGGTGCAGATGAACCGGGCGCCCTGGTTGATCAGGCGGATCGCCTTGGTGAGCGCCTCGAAGGAGTAGGTGCGGGTCTCGCCGAGCACCACGTAGTCGGGGTTGTTGTCGGTCAGCACGTAACCGGCCTGGTACAGGGCGGTGGTGAGCCCCGCCTCGCCGATCACGTACGCCGTGCCGTTCGGCCGCTGGCTCTTGAGGAACTTGGCCGTGGCCAGGGCGGAGGTCCAGATGCACTCCTCCGGCACCTCCAGCCCCATCCCGGCCAGCCGGGCGCTGAGGTCGCGCGGAGTGTAGATGGAGTTGTTGGTGAGGACCAGGAACGGCTTGCCGGACTCCCGCAGCTTGCGCAGGAACTCCTCCGCCCCGGGAATCGGCGTGCCCTCGTGGATGAGGACCCCGTCCATGTCGGTCAGCCAGGACTCGATGGGCTTGCGGTCTGCCACGTGCGTGTCTCCCGAAGTGTTGCAGCGTCTTGCGTCGTACGAGGGCCCTGACCCGGCACAGCCTAATCCGCCCGGGTGTGCGGGAACAGGACGTCCCGCCCACCGGACCGGCGCCGACCCGGCCTCCCGCACCCGCGTCACCTGCCGCTTCCACCGGCCCGACGCCCACCCCGACGCCCCCCGACGCCCCACCCCGAGGCCCCACCCCGACTCCCCTCCCGACGGCCCTCCCTCCCGGGCGCCCTCCGCACTCCCCGGCGCCGTTCACCGAACCGGGAGCAATCGGGCACCTCGTGATTGAGTAGGCGCATGAACCCGAAGACGACACCCGGCCCGTTCCGCGTCGGCCTGATCGGCTACGGCCTGGCCGGCTCCGCGTTCCACGCGCCGCTGATCGCCACCACCCCGGGGCTGCGGCTGGACGCCGTGGTCACCGCCAACCCGGACCGGCGCGCCCAGCTGGCGAGCGAGCACCCCGGCGCCCGCGCCGTGGACACGCCCGAGCAGCTGCTCGCCGACCCGGACGCGCTCGACCTGGTCGTCATCGCCTCGCCCAACCGCACCCACGCGCCGCTCGCCCGCGCCGCGCTGCGGGCCGGCCTGGCCACCGTGGTGGACAAGCCGCTGGCCGGCACCGCCGCCGAGGCGCGGGAGCTGTGCCGGCTCGCCGAGGAGCGGGGCGTCCTGCTCTCCGTCTTCCACAACCGGCGCTGGGACGGCGACTTCCTCACCGCGACCCGGCTGGTGCGCGGCGGCGCGCTCGGCCGGGTGCACCGCTTCGAGTCCCGTTTCGAGCGCTTCCGCCCCAAGCCCAAGCCGGGCTGGCGGGAGCTGGCCGACCCGGCCGAGGTCGGCGGCACGCTGTACGACCTGGGCAGCCACCTGGTCGACCAGGCGCTCACCCTGTTCGGACCGGTCGAGACGGTGTACGCGGAGATCGACGTGCGGCGCGACGGCGCGGTGGTGGACGACGACGCCTTCCTCGCCCTCACCCACACCTGCGGCACCCGTTCGCACCTGTGGACCAGCGCCGTCACCCCGCTGATCGGGCCCCGGCTGAGGGTCCTCGGCGACACCGCCGGCTACGTCAAGACAGGCATGGACCCGCAGGAGGCCGACCTGCGGGCCGGCCTGCGCCCCGACGGCACCCACCCCTGGGGCGCCGACCGGCCCGCGCACTACGGCACCCTCGGCACCGACGAGTCCGCGATCTCGCTGCCCACCGACCCGGGCGACTACCCCGCCTTCTACACGGGCATCGCCGCCGCCCTGACCGACCCGGGCACCCCGCCCCCCGTCGACCCGCGCGACGCGGTGGCCGCCCTGGCCGTTCTGGAGGCCGCCCGCACCTCCGCCGCGACCGGGACGGCGGTCCGCCCGGGCTGAGGAACGCCTCGCCGGAACCTGCCGCCCCCACGGACTCGCCTCCTACGATGAGCGGATGAGCAGTCAACGGGGGCGGCAGATCGACGCCGACGAGCGCCGCGATCGCGAACGCGCGTGGTCCGCCGAACAGAAGAAGCGCGAGAGCGCGTGGACCGCGGAGTTCGAGGCGCGGCAGAAGGCGCAGCAGGCCGAGGCGCGCGAACGCGAGCTGGTCACCTCCATCGCCGCGAACCGGGCGGCCTGGGCGGAGGGCCGCCGGACCGGAGCCGACGCCCTCGGCTACATCGACGTCACCGGGCCGGACGCCGTGACCGTACGGATCGCGGTGGTGTGGCTCGGGCGGTTCAGGGCGACCCGGAAGCGGCTGAACGACTACAACCCGTTCCGGAACGTCGATCCGGGCAGCGGCGAAGGACTGATCGTCCTCATTCCGTACGCCGTGCTCGTGGGCCTGGACTCCGGGCTCCGCTGGCTCGTCCTGCAACTGCTCGGCCGCCCGCTCTGGGCCGTCGCCGCCAAGGCGGGGAGCGACCGGGACAAGCGCGGGGGCAACACCGTCCTGCTGCGCACCCGGGACCGGGCGGTGGCACTGCGGCACGCGGCCGCCCTGGCCGACCGGGTCGAGCAGGAGGGGGCCGCCGCCCTCACACCCCGATGACCTCCACCGCCGAGCCCAGCCCCCGGAAGTCCGCGACGTTGCGGGTGTACAGCGGCAGCCCGTGGGCCGAGGCGACCGCGGCGATCATCAGGTCTATCCGGCGCGGGCGCGGCTGCCGCCCGGCGGCGATGGTGAGGGTGACCAGCGTCCCGTAGCGGGCGGCGGCCGCCGCGTCGAAGGGCAGCGGGTCGAAGTCCGCCATCGCCGCGCCCAGCACTTCCAGCCGGGCCGCCCGGCTGGCCGGGTCCCGGGCCATCGACACGCCCTGCTGCAGCTCGGCGAAGGTGATCGCGGTCAGCTCCGGCACCGTCGGCAGGTCGGATGCGTTGAGCAGCGCCAGGTCGATGTAGACGCAGGTGTCCAGCACCCCGGCCGGCCGCCTCCGGGACGCCCTGCGGCGCTCAGCCACGCCGCCGCTCGAACGGGTCGTCTCCCTCGTCCCCGACCAGTTCCTCGGGCCCGAAGTACTCCTCGGCCTCCTTGCGCATCTGCTGGTGGTCCACCCGCGGCAGCTTCACGTGCCGCGCCACCAGCTCCTCCGCCGTGAGCCGCCGACGCCCGGACACCGGCCGCAGCTCGGCGACCTCGACCCCGTTCCTGGTGATGTGGAAGGTCTCGCCCGCCTCCACCGCGTCCATCACCGCGGCGGAGTTGTTCCGGAACTCCCGCTGGGTAATCGTCTTCACCCTTCCAAAGTAGCCCCGCGTAGCCCCCCTGGCTACACCCCGAACGGCCCCCGCCCGTTCCCCCGAAACCCACCCCCGCCCGCGCCCGATCGACTAGGTTCGACCACCGATCATTCGAACAGAGGGGGGCTTCTGTCGTGTCCGGAACCAGCGAGAAGGACCTGAATCCCTGGCTCTACGGCCAGGACGCGCCACCACCACAGGATCCGTTCAGCCCGCCCCGCACGGCCGGGCCCTGGACGGGCGCCGCGGGCCCGTCCGTCCTGGTCCAGCCGGCCGCACTCCAGCAGGCCGCCGGTGAATCGCGGCGGATCCGGGGTGAGCTGCAGTTCTCGGTCGGCCGCGTCGAACCCGACACCGCCGCGGCGGTCCAGGCTCTGGCCGGCGGATTCGCCACCGGACCCGCGCTGTCGCAGGCGCTCACCTGGTGGAAGGCCCGCTGGACCAGCCTCGACAACCGGCTCGGCCTGACCGCGGACCGCCTCGACGCCACCGCACGCGGCTACCGGGCGGCCGACGGCTCCGCCGCGGCCGGCTTCAAGGGGCCGTGAACCATGGTGACCTTCGCCCTGCTCCGCCACGCTTCCTTCACCTCCCTCGACCATGCGGGCGGCACCTGGAACGGCGTCTCCGGCCACCTGGAGCACCTCGCCGGCCGGCTGCGGTCCGGTGTGCTCCATCCCCTCTCGGGAGGCGGCGGCCCGTACGCGCCTCCGCCCGCCGGAAGCCGGCCCTGGACCGGCGCGGCCGCCGATGAGGCCGTACGGGAGATCGGCTTCCTGGCCGACGAACTGCACGCTTTCCACTACGAGGCGCTGGCCGTCGCCGCCGCGCTGCACCGTGCCCGGAAGGCCTTCACCGAGGCCCAGCAGAAGCTGCTGCGGGCGATCGGCGACGCCGAGGCCCTCGGAGCGACCGTGGCCGACGACGGCACGGTCACCCTGCCCGACCTGCCGCCCGAGGAGCGCAACGACCCCGAGGCGATCGCCTACCGGAAGCGGCAGTGGGACGAACTGCAGCACCACGTCCAGGACATGACCGCGGCACTGACGGCGGCCACCGAGGCCGACAACGCCGTGGCCGCGGCCCTGCGCGCGCTCAACCCGGAGGAGGTCGACCCGGCGACGCATCCGGACGGGGCCGCCAACGCCCTGAGCGATCTGGAGACGGCCATGGGCATGCCCACCGATCCCAAGGCTCGGAAGGCGTGGTGGGCCGCGCTCGACCCCGCGCTACGGGCCGGGCTGCTCTCGGCCGATGCGGACAGCCTGATCAAGGCAGGGATCCTGGGGCCGACGGAGTACGAGTGGTCGTCGCCGGACAAGGGGGCCGGACCGTGGGGAGTCCGGGAACCGGGCATCGCCGACCAGGTGATGCGGGTGGAGGTCGCGAGCATGGTCGGCGGCGGTGCGCTCGCCGGCTACCCCGATGCCGCCCGCAACATGGCGCACTACCTGGACGGCAACGGAAAGCCCCTGATTCTGGCCGTCGAGCCCATGCTTCGCGACGACGCCGGCTTCCGGGCGAGCGCGGATGCTCAGCTGGCCGCCAACAGGGACAAATGGCGTCAGGCCGCAGTGGAGGCGTTCGAGAAGTCGGGGGGAGCGCCGGTCGCGATCCCCGTCGAGAGTCCGGTCGGCACCCGGAGGTTCGATGATCTCAATTGGTACCGCGCAATCGGAGGCCACCAGTACCTCACGTCCGGAGTGGTGACGGCCGTCCCAGGGCCGGACGGCAAGCCCCAGGTGTCACTGCAGTACCAGGTCAATGTCTGGGACCGCTACAACTGGGACGAGGGCAAGAGCACGCCGATCGCCGGAACCACCATCACGGACCACGACATGGCGACCTTGCACCAGACGGGACTGGCCCAGGAGTTCGACATCGTCGGCAGGACCAAGCCGATCACCGTCCCACTCGACGAACCCACCGCACCTGGGGGAAGGACGCCATGACGCGGAAGCAACGGTGGGTGGTGCTGCTGGCGATCGTGGTGCCGCTGGTGCTGGCGGGGGCCGCCGTGGGAGGGCTCCACTGGCTGCGGGAGTGGGACCGGCATCCGGCGCCGGACAGCGGGCGGCCCGGGTCGTGGACGACGGTCACGTCGGAGTTCGTCGGGGAGTTCTCGCGCGTGCGGCCGCCCGCGTCGGCGGGCGAGGTGCGTTGGGCCTACCAGAAGGGGTTCCAGGACGACACCGCGTACCTCTCGTTCCGGCTGCCGCCGGGCGAGGAGGAGCGGTTCCTGGCCGATATCGGGACGGCGGTGAAGCCGAGCGTCGAGAGCCCGGTCGACAGCGGTGCGCTGGAAGGGTTCCGGCACGCGGGTGCACCGGATCCGGGGGCGGCGGGCCCCTTGCGGGAGGGTTCCTTCCTGGCCGAGCCGCTGCCGGGGCACACCAAGCGGCTCGCGGCGAAGCTGTGGCTGGCGTCGGAGGCGGACGGGGGCGCGCGGGTGTGGGTGTACGGGATGGATGCGCCGTAGGGGATTTCCCCGATGCAGCGGGAACCCGGTGCGCCGTAGGATCGTCCTGCTGGTACGTCAGGAAGCCGATGGGACACCGGGAGGGGGAGCGCGCCGTGGCCGTCGTCGCGATGCTGCTGGGCCTGCTCCGGGTGCTGACCGGGGAGTTGGTGGCCGACAGCGGAATGCTGGCGTCGGTGGCCGCCGTCGCGGCCGTGGCGCTGGTGGCCGGGGCGGTCGCCGGGGCGCTGGCCGGGGCGCGGCTGCTGGGGGCGCGGGCGCCGGCGGCGGTGCGCAGCGGGGTGCTGCGGCGTCGGGCGTTCGGTACGGCGTTCCTTCCGCAGCGTGATCCGGATGCCCGGGGCAGGCGACGCCCGAGGGCGCCGGGGGCGGCCCTGGCGGCCGCGTGAACCCCCTCCTTCCGTAGGCAGTTCTTCGCAGCCGTCCTCCGCCGTTCACTCATTCCTGAGACCCCGGAGGGCTCGCTCCACCATGTCCGTACTCGCCGTTCTCGACCCGGCCGTCGCCCTGGCGCACGCCGTCGTCGCCACTGTCGCCCACCTGGTGCCGACCGCGCTCGCCATCGTCCTGTTCACCGTCGCCGTCCGGCTGGCGCTGCACCCGCTGGCGCGGGCGGCGGCGCGCGGGGAGAAGGCCCGGGCGCGGCTGGCGCCGAAGGTCGCCGCGCTGCAGAGGAAGCACAAGGACCGGCCGGAGCGGCTGCGGGAGGCGCTGGCCGAGATGTACCGCAAGGAGCAGGTGTCGCCGTTCGCGGGGTGTCTGCCGCTGCTGGTGCAGGTGCCGTTCTTCTCGGTGATGTACCGCTTGTTCACCACGCCGAACGATCTGCTGGACCACACCCTGTTCGGTGTGCCGCTGGGCCTGCATGTCACGGGTGCGCACGGCGCCGGGCAGTGGGCGGTGTTCGGGGTGCTGTTCGCCGGGCTGGCGGCGGTCGGGTTCGTCAACTTCCGCCGGGCCCGACGCACGGCCGCGGCCGCGAAGGCGACGGCGCAGCCCGCCCCGCAGCCGGGGGCGGGACTGCTGCCGTACCTGTCGTTCGGGTCGGTGCTGTTCGCGGCGCTGGTGCCGGCGGCCGCCGTGCTGTACCTGCTGACGGCCGGTGTCTGGTCGGCCGCCGAGCGGGCCTGGCTGTACCGGGACGGCACGCCGGTGCCGGCGGCCGCGCTGCTGGCCTGACGGGCGATGACCCGACGGCCCGGTCGTCAGAAGTGGCGCAGCAGCTCGGGGAAGGTCCCGAGCTGCAGCGTCGCCTCGTCCGGACCGAGTTCCGCGTGCTCCAGCACCCAGGTGTGCTCGTGCGGGATGAAGACGGTGCGCAGGCCGGCCCGGCGGGCGGGGGCGATGTCGGACTTGGGCGAGTTGCCGATCATCCAGGTCCGGCCGGGGTCGAGGCCGAGGTCGGCGGTGAGCTGCCGGTAGGTGTCGACCGACTTCTCGGCGACGATGTGGATGCCGCGGAAGTGGTGGTCGATGGTGGACTCGGTCACCTTGCGCTGCTGTTCGCCCTGGTCGCCCTTGGTGAGCAGCAGCAGGTGGTGGCGGTCGGCGAGGGCGGCCAGGGTGTCGGCGACGCCGGGGATCAGTTCGACGTCGCGGCTGGTCAGCGGGGTGAGCAGGTCGTCGATCCGGGCCTGCTCGGCGCTCGTGGGGGTGCGGCTGTTGAGCTGCTCCAGGCAGTCGGAGAGGCTCTGCCGGAAGACGGTGGCGCCGTAGCCGAGGGTGGCGGAGTTGGCGGCCTCGATCCGGTTCAGCAGGGCCCTGGTGTGCTCCTGCTCGGCCGGGGTGGTGGTGACCCAGTCCAGGAAGCCGTCGATGACCCGCTCGAAGAGGACGTTGTTCTCCCAGAGCGTGTCGTCGGCGTCGAAGATCAGGGTCTGGTCGGTGTGCATCATCCGATGGTCTCCAGGGGAAGTCGGTCGGGCGGCAGGGAACGGCGGCACGGAACGGCGGCACGGAACGGCGGCACGGAACGGCGGCACGGAACGGCGGCACGGAACGGCTGCAGGGAACGGCGGCGGGAAAGGGCGGCGGTGGAGGCCGGTCAGGCGGCGGGCGGCAGCAGGCGGGCCGCGCGGTGGAGGGTCTCGCGGAGGTTCTCCTCGGTGGTCCGCCGCCCGGCCTCCTCGACGGTGAGCCACTCCAGTGGGGACGCCGGGTTCTCCGGCCGGGCCTGCTCCGGGGTGTCGGTGGCCAGCAGGAAGCGCAGGTCGGCGTGCTCGTGCGCGGGTTCGGCGGGCGAGGCGGGGACGGGCACCACGGCGAGGTGGACGAGGGCGGGGCCGGGCCAGGGGGTGAGGTCGGTCAGGCCGGTCTCCTCCAGGCCTTCGCGCAGGGCGATGTCCAGCGGCCGGGTCTCCCCCGGGTCGCCGTGCCCGCCGACGTGCAGCCAGGCCTGCTGGCGGACGTGCCAGCGCAGCAGGACGCGGCGGGTCGGCGGGTGGACGATCAGGGCGGAGGCGGTGAAGTGCAGCGGGAAGGTGCTTCTGTTCCAGGCGTCGGCGACGCCGAGGAGGCGGCGGGCCCGCTCGTGGTCGGCGGTCTCCGCCGGGCCCTGCGGGCGGTGGTCGTCCAGCAGTCGGGCCAGGTCGGGGCTCTGTGACGGGCTGCCCGTGGTCACCATGGGTCTGCGCTCCTCGTTCCGTTCCGGGAGACCGTGCGGGCCGCGCGGACCGCGTCAACCGGCGTGCGGGAGCGGGAGGTCGGGGCGGGCGTTCGGCCCCGGGGCTTCGGGTTCCGGCGAACCCGCGCAGCCTAGCCCGGGGGCACTCGGGCGGCCCACCGGTTTTCCTCGCGGCCCGCACGCGCCCACCGCCGCCCGCGTCCGGCCCGCCGCCCGCCCGGGCCGCACCCGGCCCGCGGACGTCCGCGGCAGACGTTCCCCCGGAGGACACCTCCCGTACCGCCGGCGGCATACCGGCTGGTCCGGGCGTTTCCCCGGAGGCCGTAGCCTGTGGTGATCGTTTCGGGACAGGTGGAGGGATGTCGTCATGGTGGCTGCTCCGGCGCTCGCCGAGCTGCGCGAGGTGTGCCAGCCGCAGGCCAAGCTTCAGAGCCGCAACGGCGAGCACTGGGCGGGCCGGCTGTACATGCGGGCCGTCTCGCTGCGGACCACCCGGCAGCTGGTGCGCACCTCGGTGTCGCCGAACACCCTCACCTGGGTGATGGTGGTGTGCGGGGTCGGCGGCGGCGCGGCCCTGCTGATCCCGGGTGTGACCGGTGCGGCGCTGGCCGTCGTGCTGTTCCAGCTGTTCCTGCTGTTCGACTGCGTGGACGGCGAAGTGGCGCGCTGGAAGCGCCAGTTCAGCATGGCCGGGGTGTACGTGGACCGGCTCGGCGCCTACCTGGCGGACGCCGCGCTGATGATCGGCGCGGGCGTACGGGCGGCGCGCGGCGGCTCGGAGCTGTGGGTGTCGGCGGGGCTGGCGGCCGCGCTGGGCGTGGTGCTGCTCAAGGCCTCGACGGACCTGGTGGACGTGGCCCGGGCCCGGAGCGGGCAGCTTCCGGCCACCGAGGAGTCGACGCAGCCGCGCTCCCAGGGCATCGCGACGGCCCGCAAGGTCGCCTCGCTGTTCAAGATCCACCGGGTGACGAACGGCATCGAGGCCTCGCTGGTGCTGCTGGCGGCGGCCGTGGTGGACGCCGGGCTCGGCAACCTTGACGCCACCCGGTGGACGCTCGCGGGCATCACGGTGATCACCTGGGGCATGGTGGTCGCGCACCTGGCGTCGATCCTGTCCTCCTCGCGGCTGCGCTGAGCGGCCGGGGCGCATCCACGGCGGGTTGACGCGCTCCTCCCCCGCCCGGGGGAGGGACCGGCGCCGAGCCCGTCGCCGGGCGGACGCGGCGGGCCTGCGCCGGGCGGGAGGGTGAGGGCATGACGACGCCCCCGCCCGCCGCGGCCACCGCCCCCGCCGCCACCGCTGCGGCCATCGCCGCTACCACCGCCCCCGCCACTGCCGCCATCGCCGCCGTTCCCGCCCCGCCCCGCTGGGCCGTGCGCGCCGCCCGCCTCGCCGCCGTCACCGCGCTGCCGGCCGGGCTGTGGCGGCTCGGGCTGGTGGCGGGCTGGCACGGCGGGTACACCGGGGCGGGCTACCGGGCGATGGGCTTCGCCGGGTGGGGCGCGGTGTGGCCGGTCTTCCTGAGCGTGATCACCGAGGCGCTCGCCCTGCTCACGATCGGGCTGGTCCGCCCGTGGGGCACGGTGCCGCCGCGCTGGGTCCCGTTCCTCGGCGGCCGCCCGGTCGACCCGCGCGCGGTGGTCGTCGCGGCCTCGGCCGGCGCCGCCGGCCTGGCCGTGCTGTGGACGCCGTTCGCCGCGTGGTGGGCCGTCCCGGGGACGGACATGACTCCGCGCGGCCATTTCCTGGTCGGCTTCCTCTATCTGCCGACCGTCGCCTGGGCACCGCTGCTGGCGGCCGTCACCGTGTCGTACCACCGCCGCCACCGCCGCCACCCCTGACATCACGGGCACCACGGGCACTACGGGCACCACGGGCACCACCCGCTTCTTCGGAACCAGTCGGACTACATATGCAGTCCATCGACATATACAGTCGTCCGACAGTCCGACAGAAGGGGGCACACCCATGCCACCCCGCACGACGACCCGGCCGCACCCTCCCCGGCCCGCCCAGGACCGGCCCGCCCCGGCCCTGCTCGCCACCGCCCGAGCCGCCGCCGTCCGGACGGCCGCCACCCGGCCCGCCGCCGTGCTGCTCGCCGGCTACCTCGCCGAGCTGCTGTTCCGGCTCGTCCTCGTCCGGTCCATGAGCTTCCCGTCGGTCCACCCCGACGAGGACTCCTATCTCGCCCTGGCCCGGGTGCTGGCCGGCGGCTCGGCGACCGAGATCCCGGTCGGCGTGGTCGTCCCCGGCGGCTACCCCCTGCTGATATCCCCCGCCCTGCGCCTGGCCGACGACCCGGCGACCGCCTACCACCTGGTCATGGGCGTCAACGCCGCCGTCAACGCGCTGGTCCTCCCGCTCGCCTACGTCGCACTGCGCCGCCTCGGCCTGAACCGCCGCCGCTCGTACGCCTTCGGCGCCGCGACCGCGCTGCTGCCGCCGGTGGTCTTCTACTCGCAGTTCGTGATGACCGACGCCGTGCTGCCCGTCCTGGTGCTCGCCTGGCTGCTCTGCCTGCACGGCTGGCTGGCAGACGGCCCGCTGCGGCGCCGCACCTGGCACGCCGTCGGGGCGGGGGCGTCGGCCGGTTGCGCGATGGCGGTGCACGACCGCGGCGGCGTGGTGGTCGCACTGACCGCCGCCGTCCTCCTCGGCGTGCTGCTGCTGCGCCGGGCGCCGTGGCGCGCCACGGCGGCCGGGCTCGCGGCACTCGGCCTCGGCGTGCTCGGCGCCGAGTTGCTGTCGGCCTGGCTGCACGCGCAGTTCACCGTCCCGGACAGCGACGTCGGCGGCTCCCTCTGGAAGGGCCTGACCGATCCGGCGATCGCCCTGCAGACCCTCGCCCGGGCCGCCGGCCAGGTCTGGTACTTCATCGCCTCCACCTGGGGCATCGGCGGACTCGCCGTCGTCGCCTGCCTGGGCGCGGTGTTCGACCGCCGCCCGCCGCGGGCGCTGCGGATCACCGGCGGCGTGCTGGTGGCGCTGCTGTTCGGCACGGCCCTGGCCGCCTCCGCCGCGCTGCCGCTGGACGGCCGGGTCGACGACTGGGTGTACGCCCGCTACACCTCCTGCCTCGTCCCGTCGGCCTTCGTGGCGGGCGTCGCGGTGCTCGCCGGGTACGGGCGCCGGGCACTGGTCCGGACGGCGGCGGTGGCGGCCGGGCTCGTCCCGCTGCTCGCCGGGGTCGTGGCGCTGGAGGCCGGCGAGCGGCTGCACACGTCGATGTTCATCCCCTGGACCCTGCCCGACGTCTCGTTCCTGGCCGCGGACTGGGGCCGGATCGACCTGCCCCGCACCTGCGCCGCCGTGGTGTTCGCGCTCGGCACGGTGGTGCTGGTCCGCAACAGCGGGGGGCGCCGGGTGCTCGGGGCGCTCGGCGTCTCGCTGGCGCTGTTCGCCGCCTTCGCGACCTCGACCATCACCGCGCAGGTCGCCCGGCCGCACGCGGTGGGGCGCGAGGGCCTGGCGACCGGCTTCACCCGCGCCTCCGGGATCACCGCGGACGACAACGTGGTGTTCGCCTGGGACGTCGACTGGGCGTTGCGCGCCACCCAGACCTTCGAGGTCTACCGCGGTCGGGTCTGGTTCCGCGACCCCCGCTGGCAGCCCGTCCCGGCGGAGGCGAACGTCATGGTCCTCCCGCTGCCCGAGGCGGGGAGGCCGCCGGAGGCCTACTGGCCCGGGCACCCCGCCGACTGGTACGTCGAGCGGTTCGACGCCGGGCAGAACTGGGCCGTCTGGCACCGGCGTTGAGCGGGCGCCGAACGCCCGGGCCGGGCAGGCGCCGAGCGCGCCCCGGCCGCTAGGGCGCCGTACGGGCGTGCGCGGCGAGCACGGTGTCGAGCAGGCCGGGGAAGCGCCGCTCCAGGTCGACGGTGCGCAGGGCGGAGAAGCGCCGGTTGGCCTCCTCGCGCTGGGCGATCAGGCCGGACTCGCGCAGCACCTTGAAGTGGTGGCTCAGGGTGGAGGGCGCGACGTCCACCGGGAAGGTGCCGCAGGCCCGCTCGGGCTCGGTGCGCAGGATGCGGACGATGGTCATCCGGGTGGGGTCGGAGAGCGCGTGCAGGACGTCGAAGAGGTCGATCTCCTCGGTCTCGGGGTGCGCGAGCGCCGGTCGGCGGCGGGTGCTGCGGGGCATGGGTCGGCCTCTCCGATCTGCGATGTTCGACATCCATGGAAACGGCGTGGTACCACTTGACCCGCACCAATTTCGTCGTTCGTCGAACATCGTAGTCGAGGGGGACCGACATGCGCGCACTGGTGATGACCGCACCCGGTGGAGCCGAGAATTCGCGGATCCAGGAGATCGCGGCGCCGCACCCCGGACCGGGGCAGGTGGCGATCGACGTCGCCTACGCCGGACTGAACTTCGTGGACGTGATGACCCGCCGCGGGGACGCCGCGTACGCCGCCGACTGGCCGTACCTGCCCGGCAAGGAGGTCTCCGGCACGGTCCGCGCGCTCGGCGCGGGCGTCACCGGACCGGCGGTGGGCGACCGCGTGGTCGCCGCGCCGGTCGGCGCCGGCCTGGCCGAGGTGGTGGTCGCGGAGGCCGCGCTCACCGTGCCGCTCCCGGACGCGGTGGCGCTGCGCGAGGCCGCCGCCGTCCCGCTGGGCCTGGCCACCTCGGTGCTGCTGCTGACCGACGCGGGCCGTTTCACCGCCGGGGACACCGTCCTCGTCCACTCGGCGGGCGGCGGGATCGGCAACGCCGTCGCCCGGCTCGTCCCGCTGCTCGGCGGCGGCCGGCTGATCGGCACGGTCGGCCGGCCGGAGAAGGCCGCTGCGGCGATCGCCTCCGGCTACGACCACGCCTTCGCCCGTTCCGACGAAGCGGCCGAGGCGATTCGCGCCGCCACCGGCGGCCGGGGCGTCGACCTGGTGCTCGACCCGCTGGGCACCGCGGCACTCGACCTCGACCTCGCCGTGGCCGCGCCCGGCGCGCGGATCGTGCTGTTCGGCAACGCGGGCGGCGGCACCGTCGCCGACCTGCCCCCGCTCGGCCGCCTGATGGCGGGCAACCTGACCGTCACCGGCTTCAGCCACCGCGGCCTGGCCGCCACCGCCCCCGAGCGGCTGGCCCGCGCCATCCGCCGGGTCCTCGACCTGCTCGCCGACGGGGGCCTCGCACTGCCGGTCACCGAACTGCCCGGCCTCGACGCCGTCCCGGCCGCCCACGACGCCATGCAGGACGGGCTGGCGACCGGCAAGTACGTGGTGCGCGTCGGCGGCTGAGCCCGGCCGCCCGGAGAATCCGCATGACGCTCCGTGCCCGGTCTGTTTGACTCACCGCCATGAGTACCTCGCACGTCCTTCCGGTCCTGCGCACCACCAACCGGTGGGTCGCCCACGACGCCGCCCAACGGCTGCTGGGCATCACCGTGCACCGGCGCTCGACGGAGGCGAACGCGTACGCGGACGAGCTCACGGCGGCGGAGGCCCGGCGGCTGTTCGAGGCCTTTCCCGACCACGTGCACCCGGGCGGCCAGGAGCGGAACGTCGGGACCGACGAGCTCCGACGGCTGTTGGCGGCGGGCGATCCCCGGGTGGACGCACTGGCCCCGTTCGCGTTCCATCTGGACGAGCGGCCCGCCGGGTCGATCGAGGACAGGTTCCTCGCCCTCCTCGGCTCCTCGCCCGCTTCACTGTCCTGGGGCGGCTTCGCCTGGCCGGCCGCCCCCGAACTCGGCCTGGACGTCCGCGCCAAGGACGCCGGTGTCCAGATCGCCCTCAGCAGCGACAACGTCGACTTCGACCGGCCCGCGGACGACCACACCCTGTTCATCCACTTCCGCCAGGGCGACGTCGAGCGCGCCGAGTGGCTGGCCCGGCAGGTCGGGCTGGCACCCGTCGGGCCGGTGGAGCACGGCTGGTAGTCCCCGGGCACAGCCCCCCGCCCGGTCGGCATGGGGCCGGGCATGACCGAGATTCTGGTGATCGGCGCAACCGGCAGTGCGGGCAGGCGCGTTGTGGCCGCGCTGGTCGAAGGCGGCCACGCGGTACGGGCGTTGGTGCGCGATGCCGCGAAGACCGTACTGCCCGTGGAGCCCGAGGGCCTGGGGCCCGCGCCGGCCGGCCGGGTGGAGGCGGTGTACCTGATGTGGCCCGGGCTGCCCGTGCGGCCCCGGGTGGTGGAGCCGATCGCCCGGCGCCCCCGGCGGGTCGTCCACCTGTCGGCGGACGTGGCGGACCTCGCCGACGACGAGCCGGCCGTGGTCTTCCACCAGGAGATCGAGCGGCTGATCCGGCACTCGGGCCTGGACCGGACCTTCGTCCGGGCGATCGACTTCGCGGACGCCCGGCTGCGCGCCTGGGCGTCGTTCACGCGGGAGCGGGAGCGGGAGCGGGTGACCGGCACCGTGCGGGAGGTGCTCGGGCGTCCGCCGCGCGACGTCCGCGACCGGGTGCGGGATCGCGCGGCGGACTTCCGGCAGCCCGGCGGCCGCGTGCCGGGCCGTCGGGCTGTCGGGCTGTCGGGCTGTCGGGCTGTCGGGCTGTCGGGCCGCACCGTGGACGTCAGTAGCGGACGGCCTTGACCACCACGGGCGTCAACGGCTGGTCGGCCGGCTGCCGGCTGAAGGCGACGGGCTGGGCCTTGCCGTTCGCCGGGACGTTCTCGGCGCCGACGATCGAGCTGTCCACGGCCTTGCCGCTGGAGTCGGTGAAGTCGACCTGGACCGCGTAGGAGGCCGCATTGGGCCCCGGGTTCTGGATCGTGACGACCACGGCGTGCAGGCCGCCGGTGCTCTGCCGGGGAAGGCCGGTGATGGTGACGTCGTTCAGCGCGTTGCCGCCGTCCGTCACCCCGCTGAGCACCGAGGCGGCCTTCTCCCGGGTCGCGGCCTGCTGCGCCGACACGGACGCCTGGAAGGAGGACGCCGCCGCGGAGAGGGAGGCGGCGGCTTCGGAGGCGGCCGCCGACGCCGAGACCGCCGCGGCCGACGCCGAGGCCAGCAGCGACTGCGCGGCGGAGGCAATGGCGGAGGGCGGCTCGCCGGAGAAGGCGCTGGCGTTGGGCAGGGTGGCGGACGGCGAGCCGGCCGACGTGCCCGACGAGCTGCTGCTGCAGGCCACCAGCACGACGGCGCCGGACGCCGCCGCGATCAGCGCGATCGTGCGCTGCGGGGTCCAGCTGCGGCCAGGTCGCCGGTCGCCGCCCTGGGAACGGCCGAGCGGCGGACGCCCCGGCAGCGGACGGTGGCCGGGGCCGTGGCTGGGGGGACTGTGGAGTTCACGCACCGAGGATCCCTCTCCTGGTCGGTGTTCGGCGGCCGAGGGGCCCGTACGTCCCCATGCTTGGCAACATCGCGCTCCACAGCGACAGCTCCTGACCCGTCCGAGTGGGCGGGGCCGCGCACGGGCGGTGCGTCGCGGCCCCGGACGGGTCGGGCGCGGCGGCCCCGGACAGGTCGGGCCCGGACGCGAGCCGGACGGGAGCCGGACCGGGCCCGAGGGAGGCCTCAGGCTCCGATGGTCAGCACCGCCTTGCCGTGCAGCCGCCGGCCGAGCAGGGCGTCGACCGCCTCGGCCGCGTCGTCCCAGTCGCCGCTCCAGGTGATACCGGGGTCCAGCTCGCCCGCCGCCACCCGGTGGGCGAGCCACCCGAGGTCGCGGCCGAGGCCGGTGCAGCCGAGCAGGTAGAAGGAGACCACCGCGCGGTCGTGCCTGTTCGCGTCGCCGAACAGGGTGCCGAACGCGAAGTCCTCGCCCCGGCCGGAGCTGTGGCCGGTGGCGACCAGGACGCCGCCGGGGCCCAGGGCCTCGTAGGCCTCGACCAGTCGGGGGCCGCCGACGACGTCGACCACGCCGTCGACCGGCCCGGCGGTCTCCTTCGGCGAGGCGACCACCTCGTGGGCGCCGAGGCGGCGCAGCACCTCGCCGTTGCGGTCCGGCGAGCCGGTGGACGCGACCACGTGCGCGCCCGCCGCCCGGGCGAGCTGGACGGCGTACCGGCCGACGCCCCCGGTGGCGCCGGTGACCAGGACGCTGCGGCCGAGCAGCGGGCCGATGCGGTGCAGCGCGCGCAGGGCGCTGAGGGCGGCGACCGGGATGGTGGCGAGGGCGGCGAGGTCGGCACCGACGGGTGCGGCACCGATCAACCCGGTGTCCACCGCCCGGAGTTCGGCCCAGCCGCCGGCCGGCATCAGGGTGACCACCGGGGTCCCCTCGGCGGGGCCGGAGCCGTCGGCGGCGGCGCGTTCGACGATGCCGGCGGCGTCCCAGCCGAGGACGGTGCCGTCGGGGGCCGTGTCGAGGCCGAAGGCGACCTCGCCGTAGTTGAGCGAGGTCGCGGTGACCCGGACCAGTGCCTGGTGGGGCGCCGGCTCGGGGTCCGGGGCCGTACCGAGGCGCAGGCCGCCGGGGGCCGAGCGGTCGACCAGGAGTGCACGCATGGAGGATCCTCCCCAAGATTCTGCCACTGAGTGGCATAAGCCTACAGGTGGCATTACAGCCCCGACTAGACTGACCGCGATGACTCCCGAGAAGGCCACCGCCACGGCACCGGAGCGGGGCGCCGAACAGGCCCCCGAAGCGCCGGGCGCCGCGCTCCCGCTGCGCGAGCGCAAGAAGCTGCGCACCCGTCAGGCGCTGATCGACACCGCCCTGGAGCTGTTCGGCGAGCACGGCTTCGACGGGGTGACGCTGGACCGGCTGTGCGAGGCCGTCGAGGTCTCCAAGCGGACCTTCTTCCGCGCGTTCTCCAGCAAGGAGGACGTCGCGATGGCGCCCACCCAGGACCTGTGGACGACGTTCCTGGAGGTGCTGGAGAGCCGGCCGTCGGACGACGGCCGGCTGATGGCCCTCCTGGAGGGGACTCTCACCGAGGCGATCGACCGGATGCCGGCCGACGGCTGGGCCGAACGCGCCCTGGCGAGCCGCCGACTGGCCGCCCGGACGCCCTCGATGGACGCCCACGGGCTGGCCTTCTGCGAGCGGGCGACCCGGGAGGCGGTGTCGACGGTCACCCGCCGGTTCGCCCTCGACGGCCCCGAGGCGGGCGCCGCGCTGCGCGCCCGGCTGGCGACGGACATGCTGGTCGCCGCGTTCCACCAGGCGATGGACGGCTGGGTGGCGCAGCCGTCCGGGCACACCCGCGCCGACCTCGCGCGACGGCTCCGGACGGCCTGCGCCGAACTGCCGGGCGCGCTCGCGGCATCGGTCGAACCACGGCGGGCCTGAGCCTCGGCACCGGCCGAACCGCGGCGGGCCCGAGCCGCGGCACCGGTCGAGCCGCGGCGGGCCCGAACACAGCCCGGCACCGCCGCACCGAGGGCCGCCGTCAGTCCGCGGCGGTGAGCCGGGCCAGCACGAGCCCGGCCACGATCAGCGCCAGCGCGGCCGCCCGGCCCGCACCGAGCGACTCGTGCCGCAGGACGGCCCCGAGCGTGATGGCGCCGACCGTGCCGATGCCGGTGAACATCGCGTAGGCGAGGCCGGCCGGGAGGTCGCGCATGGCCCGCGACAGCAGGTGGACGGACAGCGCGCCGAGCAGTACGCACAGCGCGGTGGGGCCGGGGCGGGTGAAGCCGTCGGTCGGCTTGATGCTCTGCGACCAGACGACCTCGACCAGGCCGGCGGCGAGCAGGAGGAGCCAGGACACGGCCGCCTCACCCCCGCCCGCCGGCACGCGCCCCGGCCGCCCCGGCCGCCCCGGCCGCCCCGGCCGCACCCACCCCGGCCGCCTCGCGGGCCAGCCGCCGGCCGGCCTCGGCGGCCTCGGTCAGGGCGGCGGCCAGCGACGCCTCGTGCTGCGGGAGCCGTTCGGCCAGTGCCGGGTCCACGGTCGCGTTCGCCAGTTCGGCGCCGATGACCAGGGTGTCCTCGACGGCGTAGTGCCCGTGGAAGAAGTCCACCAGGTAGCGCGTCTGGTGGTCGAAGGGCGCGCGCGGCATGCCCGGCCGGTAGGAGCCGCCCTGGGCGGAGGCGACCACGAAGCGCCGCGGCCGCAGGTTCATCTTCGGGAAGGTGACCTGGTCGATCCAGAGCTTGAGCTGGGCCGGGACGCCGAAGTTGTACATCGGCGAGCCGATCAGGACGACGTCGGCGGCGAGCAGCTCGGCGAGCAGCGGTTCGAGGACCGCCCACGCGGCGCGCTCGGCGTCGGTGCGGACCGCCTCGGCGTAGCGGTCGGGCTCGACGATGCCCTCGCGGAGCAGGGTGTCGCAGATCGTCGTCCAGGCCTCGCCGATCGGCGGCACGGGCTCGGCCGCGAGGTCCCGGTAGGTGCAGGTGCCCTGCGGCGCTTCGGCGCGCCAGGCCTCGGCGAAGGCCGCGCCGATCCGGCGGGAGAACGAGCTGCGGCGGGCGCTGGCGTCGAGGTGGAGGAGCTGCGGCATGACGGTACCCCCGGAATTCCACAAGCGGACACGGCGTCCGCTTGTCTGGTGACGATGCTAGCCATCAAGTGGACAGGGCGTCCACTTGTTAGAATCGGCCCATGCCACCGACCGAACGTGCCGACGCCGCCCGCAACCGACTCAAGGTGCTCCGGGCGGCCGAGCAGTTGTTCACGACCCGCGACCCGGCCGCCGTGACCATGGAGGACATCGCCCGGGCAGCCGGCGTCGGCCGCGGCACGCTCTACCGCCGCTACCCGGACCGCGCCTCGATCGCGCGCGCCCTGCTGGACGCCCACGAGCACGAGATCCAGGAGCAACTCCTGCGCGGGGAAGGCCCGTTGGGCCCTGAGCCGGCGGCCGCCCCGGCCGAGCGGCTGAGCGCCTTCTACTCGGCGATGGTCCGCCTGCTGGAGCGCCACTCCCACCTGCTGCTCGGCGCCGAGACCGGCCCGGCCCGGCTGGCCACCGGCGCCTACGGCTTCTGGCGCGCGCACGTCCGGATGCTGGCCGCGGCGGCACGGGCCGAGGACCCGGACGTCCTCGCCGACCAGTTGCTGGCACCGCTCGCCCCGGAGCTGTACCGCCACCACCGCGACCGGGGCGTGTCCGCCGAACGCATCGAGGCGGGGCTCCACCTGCTCGCCCACCGCATGCTCGGCGACTGAGGCCCGGGCCTGCCCGGCCCGCCGGGCCCGCCCGAGGGTGGACTTGTGGAGAGCGGGCCTACGCGGCCCGCAGGGAGTCGAGCCAGCGCAGCAGGCGGCCCCCTTCGCGCGTCATGACCTCCGGGTCGCGCAGCGCGTTGGCGAGCAGCGACATGCCCTGGTAGCCGGCGACCAGGGTGAGGGCCAGGCCGTCCGGGTCGGGCAGGCCCAGCTCGCGGAACTGGCCCGCGGCCCAGTCGAGCAGCCGCCGGATCACCGCGCCGGCCTCCGCGTCGAGGCCCCCGTCGGTGCGCTTGTCGAGTTCGACGGCCAGGGTGCCGGTCGGGCAGCCGTGCCGGGCGGCGAGGTCACGCTGTCCGACCCAGGCCTCGACCAGTGCCTTGAGGCGGTCCAGCGGGTCGGGCAACCGCTCCAGCCGCTCGGCGAGTTCGTCCAGATGTGCGCTGTGCTCGGAGAGCGCGGCGCGGACCAGCTCGTCCTTGGTCTTGAAGTAGTAGTAGACGTTCCCGACCGGGACGTCGGCCTCGCGCGCGATGTCGGCGAGGGTGGTCCGCTCGACGCCCTGCTCGTGCAGGACCTTGGCCGCGGCCGCGGTGAGCCGTCGGCGCTTCTGCGACGCCGCCGTGCGCCGGTTCACTGAGTCAGTCATCCGACTGACTATAGACAGCCGCCCCGGAAGGCGGCTACGGTCTTTCTCAGTCAGCCAACTAACTCACTGGCTCGACCGCACATCTCACTCCTGACATCTCACACCTGGGGGCGGAAATGATCACAGTGACGGGCGCGACCGGCAACATCGGCCGGACGCTGGTGGAGCTGCTGGCCGAGGCGGGCGAACAGGTGGTCGCCGTGTCCCGGGAGCCGCAGCCCGACCACCCGGCGGCCGGGGTCCGCTGGGCCCGGGGCGGCCTCGGCGACGCCGTCGGCCTGCGCCCGGCCCTCGAAGGGTCCCGCGCGCTGTTCGTCGTGCTGGGCGGCGAGCTCAACAGCCACGGCGAGAGCCCGGAAGCCCTGCTGAGGACGGTCGCGGACGCCGGGGTGGAGCGGATCGTCCTGGTCTCCTCGCAGGTCGGCGCCACCCGGCCGGACGCCCCCTCGCACGCCCGGCTGCGGGAGTTCGAGGCCGCCGTGCGCACCTCCGGACGGGACTTCACCGTCCTGCGCCCCGGCGGCTTCGCCTCCAACGCCTTCGCCTGGGCCGCGACGGTCCGGGCGGAGCGGACGGTCTTCGCGCCGTTCGGCGGGGTGGCGCTGCCCGTGGTCGACCCGGCGGACATCGCGGCGGTCGCCGCCGCCGTGCTGCGCGAGGACGGCCACGGCGGCCGCACCTACGAGCTGACCGGACCGGAGGCGATCGGACCGCGCCGACAGGCCGAGGTCATCGCCGAGGCCCTGGGCGAGGAGGTGGCCTTCGTGGAGCTGTCCCGGGAGCAGGCCCACGCCCACCTGGCACGGTTCATGCCGGAGCGAGTGATCGCCGGGACGCTGGACGTCCTCGGCCTCCCGCTCCCCGCCGAGCAGGCGGTCAGCCCCGACGTGGCGGCCGTGCTGCACCGCCCGGCCGCGCCCTTCCGGGCCTGGGTCGAGCGCAACCTGCCGGCCTTCCGGTAGCACCCGCGCGGCCGCCCCGGACCCGCGAGCACAACGCGCCCGGAGCGGGCCGCCGCGCAGGCGGGCCCCGCGCAGGCGGGCCCACCCGGGCGGGCCTCACGCGAGCAGGCCCACGCAGGCGGACCCAACCAGGCGGGCCCCACCCGGCCGGGCCTCAGGCCGTGGCCGGCCTGGCCGCCTCGGCGTCCTCCGCCTCCGGGGCGGGAACGGCGCGCAGCCGGGGACCGGGCGGCGCGGGGATGAACGCGGCGACGGCGGCCGCGATCAGCGCGACGCCGCAGCCGATCACCAGGCCGACCCGGAAGCCGCCCTCCGAGGGCAGGGCGTGCCCGCCCAGGTCGACGGTCATCTGCGACAGCACCACGCCCATCACGGCGGCGGACACCGAGGTGCCCAGCGAGCGCATCAGGGTGTTGAAGCTGTTCGCCGAGGCCGTCGCGGACAGCGGCACCGCGCTCATGATCAGCGCGGGCATCGCGCCGTAGGCCAGGCCGACGCCGCTGTTGCAGACGATCGTCACGATCAGCACGCCCCAGGTGGAGCCCATCAGCGGCAGCGCCAGCCCGTAGCCGACGGCGATCGTCAGCGCCCCGGCGGCCAGGGTGAACTTCGGTCCGCGCGCGGCGGACAGTTTGCCGCCGAACGGGGAGACGACCATCATCATCAGCCCGCCGGGCGCCATCCACAGGCCCATCGCCAGCATCGACTGCCCCAGCCCGTAGCCGGTGAGCTTCGGCAGCATGAGCAGCTGCGGCACGATCAGCGCCTGGGCGTACATGCCGAAGCCGACCAGGACGGAGGCGGCGTTGGTCAGCAGCACCCGCGGGCGCGCGGTGACCCGCAGGTCCACCAGCGGTTCGGGGACGCGCAGCTCCCAGCGGGCCCAGAGCATCAGGATCGCGGCGGAGGCGGTGAACAGGCCGAGGGTGCGGGTGCTGCCCCAGCCCCAGTCCCCGCCCTTGGAGACGGGCAGCAGCAGGCAGACCAGGCCGACGCTGAGGCCGATCGCGCCGACGAAGTCGAAGCGGCCGCCGGCGGGGCGGCCGTCCGCGACGGGGGCCGGGATGACGGTCCAGAGCATGCCGATGATGACGACGGTCAGCACGGCGGTGCCCCAGAAGAGCACGCGCCAGCTGGCGTAGTCGGCGACGCCGGCCGCGATCGGCAGGCCGAGGCCGCCACCGATGCCCATGGAGGCGCTGACCAGGGCGATCGCCGAGCCGAGCCGCTCGGGCGGCAGGACGTCGCGCAGCAGGCTGATGCCGATCGGCACCAGGCCCATGCCCATGCCCTGCAGCGCCCGGCCGGCGATCATCGGCACCACGGAGTCGGCCACCGCGCACAGGACCGAGCCGAGCAGCAGCGGGACGCAGGAGGCGATGAGCATCGTCCGCTTGCCGAGCAGGTCGCCGAGGCGGCCGCTGATCGGGACGAAGACGGCGGCGGAGAGCAGGGTCGCGGTGATGACCCAGGAGGCGTTGGACGCGCTGGTGTGCAGGAGTTGCGGGAGCTCGCTGATCAGTGGGGTGACCAGGGTCTGCATGATCGCGGCGACGGTGCCGGTGAAGGCGAGCACCGCCACGATCGGGCCGGTGCGGGGAGTGGGGGCGGGGCCGTTGATGACGGGCCTCCTCGGGCAGTCGAAGAGCAGGAGTGTGCAGAAAACACACAATGTGCATGGAACACAGAATGGTCAGCTTACACATGATGTGCGCCATGCACATCATGTGGGCCGCGCATACCTCTGGCATACTGAAAGGTGATTCACGGAGAAACCGCAGGTCGAAGCGGTGATGAAGGGACTTCGACATGACCAGCCCCACGCACGAGGTCGCCCTCGAATTCCTGGTGTTCGCCCGGCACCGCGACCTGAGCCAGGTCAACGCCCGCCCCGAGGGCAGCCAGCTCGAACGCAGTTCCTACATCCTGCTCAGCCGGGTCGACGCCGAGGGGCCCATGTCCATCGGGCAGTTGAGCGACGCCTTCGCCCTGGACGTCTCCACCCTCAACCGGCAGACCGCGGCCCTGAAGAGCGCGGGACTGCTCGAACGCATCCCGGACCCGGACGGCGGCATCGCCCGCAAGTTCCGCCTCACCGAGGAGGGCCGGAACCGGCTGGAAGCGGAACGCGAGGCCCACGTACGGGCGCTGAACCTCGTGATGACGGACTGGCCGGAGGAGGACATAGCCTCCTTCGCCGGCTTCCTGCGCCGCTTCAACACCGGCATCGAACGGCTCGACGGGCGGCCCTGGCCCCGGGACTGAGGCATCGGCGTCGACGCGCGGCACGCGCCACGCGGGAACACCCGGCCCGCGAGGTGACTTGCAAGTGGCATGAGAGCCATGGGAATTGAGGAGTTCGGCGGCCCGGACGTCCTGCGCGTACTGGAGCTGCCCGAGCCGCAGGCGGGCCCCGGTGAGGTCCGCATCCGGGTGCACGCGGCCGCCGTGAACCCGACCGACGCGGTACTGCGGCGCGGCGGCCACGCCGCACGGATGCCGGGCAGGTGGCCCCCGTTCGTGCCCGGCATGGACGCGGCCGGGGTGATCGACCAGCTCGGGCCCGGGACGGACGGACGACTCGCCGTCGGCCAACGGGTGGTCGCCGTCGTGCTGTTCATCAGCGAGCACGGTGGGGCGTACGCCGAACAGGTCGTGGTGCCCGCCGCCTCGGTGGTCCCGGCACCGGAGGGGGTGGACCACCCCGCGGCGTCCACGCTGCTGATGAACGCGATGACCGCACGCCTGGCCCTGGACGCACTGGCCGTGCCACCCGGCGGGACCGTCGCCGTGACCGGAGCGGCCGGGGCCGTCGGCGGGTACGCGGTCGAGCTGGCCAAGGCCGACGGGCTGACCGTCATCGCGGACGCCGCTCCGCAGGACGTCGAGCGGGTACGGGGGTTCGGCGCCGACCACGTGGTGGAACGCGGCCCCGACGTCGCCGACCGCATCCGGGCGCTGGTGCCCGACGGCGTCCCCGGCCTGGTGGACGGTTCCCACCAGACCACCGAGCTCGTACCCGCCGTGGCCGACGGCGGGACCCTGGCCGAGCTGAAGGGCTGGTCCGGCCCCGCCGAACGCGGCGTCCTGGTGCGCCCGGTGATGGTGACGGACGCCATCACGGACACCGTGCGGCTGGACGCCCTGCGCCGCCAGGCCGAGGCGGGCGTCCTGACCCTGCACGTCGCCGACGTGCTGCCCGCCGAGGAAGCGGCCCGGGCCCACCGCCTCCTGGAGGCCGGCGGCCTGCGCGGCCGGCTGGTCCTGGACTTCTCCTGACGCCGCCTGCGCGGGAAGTCGGCCGGGCCGACTTG